>CAYSXM010000404.1:0-4904 GCA_964434905.1 uncultured Pirellulales bacterium
AATCACCCTCCAACCGCCAAGACCAATTCCGAGCATTTATTTACGCGCAGCGCCTAAGGCGACTTTGCACCCACGCTGGGGCGTTGTGCATTGGTGAACGCCGTGCCGCTGAAATAGGCCTGGTACTTGGGCCAACTCCACACTGCGATCTCTCGGCCCACGCGCAGGCCCACGTTGTTGTCGATGGGAATATGATAGCCCCCTAGTGCTCGCGACTGGGCGGCCATTTCGGCCGTGGCACTCCAGGTGGGCAGATCCAGCGTCACCAGGTCGCCAGCATTATTCTCCGTCAATTCGCAATGTTTGCGCCGTTCCGCGAAGCCATAGTGATCGCTACCGGTAAATAGCTCGAGCGTCTTGGAACACGCGCCGCTCACCGTGGCGTGCCCGCTGGTATAGCCCGGGAACGGTGGGGTCACGAATACGTACGGCGAATACGGATGCCACGACTCTGCCGGCATTTCTATTACGCCGCCCTGTGGCCCGGCCCAGCCCTTGATGGTTTGCCCCCGGTAATAGTGCCTGATCAGCGTCCAGGGGCGCGACGAATCGTAGAACCGCTTGGTCTCCCAGCACGAAATAAAGGCGTCGAATGCCACGTTCGCCACGGCGAAGTAGAGCTTCACGTCCTGGTCCAACGTGTGGTGATCGCGGCGCGACACGTCTTGCGCAAAACGCAACCAATGCCCGCTCTGCCCGGTCGAGCGTGGGCCATCTCGCATGAACTCGACGATCGCCTTCTGCTCGTTCGTCAATTCCACGTTCGAGGCTAGCACTTGGGCGGTTTCCTCGCGCAACTGCGCGTCGTTCGACACCGTGGTTGGCGGTGGGCCAGGTCGAAGCTGTGCACTGCTGGTCAACAAAAACGGCCGCACTCGGTACCAATGCGGAGTGAGAAACCCAGGTGTGAACTGCGTTCCGTCCGGACGCGTAAAGGTTATCGGCTGCCAGCGATCGGGGTCGACGATGCGGTCGGGTGGGTTCACCGGGCGATAGTACGTGTAGTCGGAATAGGGCGTTCCATCGCCCCCAGCCTCGTTGCCCAACTGGTTTGCGCCGTCGTTTCGACGATAGGCGATCACCGCCTGAGCGGCCAGGTTGCCGACTCCCTCGGCGTGGCGATGATCTTCGGACACTACTTCAGGGTCGTACCCCAAGCGACGCATTTCGTCAGCCAGCCAGGCACGCGATTCAGGGTAGACAAAAGCCAGCGACTGGAATGACGCATAGCTGATCGCTCGCGCCTTGTTCCTGGCTGTGCGTTCCCCGCGCGGACGACGCAGTCTGCCTGCGTAGCGCGATCCCACTGCGGTGTCGTCGTATGCGGCCCAGGCGTCGTACATGGCGGTGGCCCACACCGACAAGGTGCGAGACACAATCGTGGGGCGAGCACCGTGCAGGTCGACCTCACGCGCCGTGGCCTCCTCGGCAATGTCGAGCCACTGATACGCCAACGAAACTTGCGACTTGTTTTCAATCGGCAGGAACTTGTGTAATGGCTTGCCGCTCGGAGAAACATCCTGTGACAGGGCGTCATGCCACGTTCCCACCAACAGTGCCAACGCCGACAACCACGTCACACCCGACAGGTTCTTCATGATCCTCATACCCTGTGAACTATGGCCATCCAGAAGCTCATCGATCGGCGACCACCGCGCGGGGGCGCGCACTTCGTCGTTTAGCCTAACGAAACCCTTGGCCCAGTAACAAGCCATGCGCGACCAAATTGCCACACGCCGCAAAACGGCCATCTGGGGGCCGACCGACCGCGATCACGTCGAGCATTCATGCCGGGCCGGGTTGAGCGCAGGCGCGATGCGTTTCCAAATTCCTGAGCACAGAATTCGAGCTGGGAAAGAGCACCAAATCGCGACACTTTCCGCGCTGCCGCGACCGATCTCCGCTAGGCGCCGGGCATGTACGGGGCATCTGGCATCAATGCTTCCGGCAAATCGACCAACCGCGATCGCAGATACTCGCCCAGGCTCTTGGCCTGTGGGTCGGCACGGACCGAAGAGGACACCCCTTCGCCAAGCAGCCCCACGACCACAAAGTTCAAAGCACGGAGACTGGGGAAACTATGCCGGCGCACTTCCAGTTCTTTCGCCTCAGGCAACAAGGACTTGAAACGCTCCAAGGTCAGATAGCTTTCAAGCCAGGCGTATCCCGAGTCGCTGCGCGCCCACAATCCACAATTGGCGTTGCCTCCCTTGTCACCGGAACGGGCCCCAATGATCCATCCCAGCGGGGCACGTCGTGTGGGGCCCTTGGGCGGGGTTTGCGCTGGTGTTGGTTCGAAATCTTGGGTCGGCGCGTCGTCGTGGTGCCCGTCGCTGGTGCGCACTACGAACCGGCTGCCATCATCCAGCACCACGGTATGTTCGATCACCGACGCGGGAACCAGGGCCGGCCAGTAAACGCCGTACGGGCCGCCATCGCCAGGTGGCGACGTAGCGTACCAACCAGGGTAACTGGCGAGCGCCATTTCCACGATCTTGCCCGAGAATGTGCGACCCACGATCTGGGGGTCCTGGGCCTTGACGGTAACCCGCAACAGCGCGCTGGCCTCGGCATTGGTCTCGGCGTCGAGCCGCTGTTGCCGAACCAGTTCGATGTCGATCGAATCGAACTTCGCCGCGCCCCCAAGCTCGTGTTCGAGCGTACTGCGCACCAGGTCGGCCTTGGCTTCTACATCAAGCCCCGTCAGTACAAAACTCATCGCGTTGCGAAACCCACCCAGATAGTTCAAACACACCTTGATACGTTCCGGCGCTGGCGCTCCACGCACACCGCTAATGCGAACCCGGTCCGGCGCAATCTGGTCGAGCCGGATCGTATCGAACCGTGCGACAACGTCGGGGTTCATGTATTCCGGCCCGTCGATTTCGTAAAGCAACTGCGCGGTGACCGTGCCTACCGACACCAAACCGCCCGTGCCAGGGTGCTTGGTAATCACACACGACCCATCGGCATGCATCTCGGCCAAAGGGAAGCCGGGGTGTTCCAGTCCCTGGACTTCGCGAAAAAACGCGTAGTTGCCACCCGTCGCTTGCGCACCGCATTCCAGTACGTGGCCGGCCACGACCGCGCCGGCCAACTTGTGCCAATCGTCGCGACGCCAACCAAAATGCCAGGCCGCTGGGCCAACCACGAGAGACGCGTCGGTCACGCGCGGGCAGACGACCACATCGGCCCCGTGCCCGAGCGCCTCGGCAATGCCCCAGGCACCCAAATACGCGTTTGCCGACAGCGGATGAACACCCAATTCGGCCAGCGGTCTGCCGGTATCCAAGTGCGCCAGGGTATGTCCTGCTGCCTGCAATTCGTTCAGGCGGGGCAGCAGGTCATCTCCTTCGATATGCGCGATCTTGGCCGATATTCCCAGTTTCGCGCACAATCCTCGCAGGTCTTGGGCCAAACCTGCGGGGTTCAACCCTCCGGCGTTGGCCACCACCTTGATTCCGCGTGCTAAGCACGTGCCCAACACATCCTGCATCTGTTTCAGAAAGGTAGAGGCGTAGCCCTTGCTGGCGTCTTTTTGTTTCGACTTCCACAGAATGAGCATGGTCAATTCGGCCAGATAGTCCCCGGTCAGCACGTCGACGGGGCCGCCCTCGACCATTTCTCGCGCTGCTGCGAGCCGATCGCCATAGAATCCGGAACAGTTGGCCACAATCAACGGACGGGCGCTGGTCGCCATGTGGAATTCCTTGGAACAAATGACGCCCATCGGTTCGTCACGCGCTGCGCCACCGCGACTGGCGGCCAAACCATGCCGCGCCGCTGGTGACCTAGCCCGCCGCCGAGTCAGCGATAACCACCAGCACCGAGCCCGCCTCGACCTGTGTCGCGGCTGCAACCCGGACTTCGGCAATTTGGCCGGCTGCCGGCGCAGTGACCGGATGCAACATCTTCATCGAATCGATAACCACCAGCGTATCACCCACCGCCACGGTGTCGCCTACAGCCACCTTGACCTCGGCCACAATGCCTGGGAAGGGCGCAACCAACGATCCTCGCTCGGCGGCGTCGCCAGGAACCGGGAATCGGTCAACTTCCAGTAGTTCCGACGCGCCCAGCGGACTGTCAACATAGGCTCGGTTGTCCACCCAATGCACGCGGTACGTGCGTTGCACGCCGTCGACTTCGAGCACCACCTGTTCCGCGCTCGCGTTCACCAGTCGCACGCCAGACGGTTCCTGACCGTCGATCCGCAGTGTTAACCCCTCGCGTCGCAGTTCGTAACCAACGTTCACCTCGCCATGCTGTCCGACGAAGGCGGCCGTTTGCGGTTGCGAGGGGTTATTGCGCCAACCACTGGGTAAGCTGCGCAACACCACACTTTCATCTCGGCGCCGCGCCTGGGCAGCCAGCGCTGCCGCCGTTGCGTGCAAACGTTCCGCGGCCGCGTCGGCCAACGAAGCGCCCAACTCAACCGGCGAGTGACGCTGTAGGAAGTGGGTGTCGGTCTGCCCGGCCAAGAAATCTGGATGTGCCAAGAGCCGCACTAACAATTCGCGATTGGTTTGCGGCCCGTGCAATTCGGCGCGTGCCAGGCAGCGGCCTAGCCGCCGGGCCGCCTCGGCACGTGTGGGGGCATGCACGATGACTTTCGCCAACATCGGATCGTAAAACGGCGAAATCTTGTCGCCGTCGCCCACGCCCGACTCCACGCGCAGGCCCGCTTCGTTGGGAAATCGAAAACGATGTAGCGTGCCGGTCATCGGCCGATAGTCTTGTCGCGGGTCTTCGGCATATAACCGCACCTCGATGGCATGGCCCGCCAGCGTTGGCAAGCGAACCTCGGCCGGTAGCGGTTGGCCCATCGCCACCAGCAATTGCAATCGCACCAGGTCGAGGCCGGTAATGCATTCGGTGACCGGGTGCTCGACCTGCAAGCGGGT
>CAYSXM010000405.1:0-4901 GCA_964434905.1 uncultured Pirellulales bacterium
CTCGACAAGATTCCGTTGGCAGTTACTCCGTCCTGCACGCCTAGGTGTTGGATCACGGGGCGGTTTTGGTGGTGCTTGAGTTCCTGGCCCGTCACGTTTGCGTGCAGAAAGGTGTAGTTGCCCGTTGAAGAATTCGACTCGCCTGCTATCCGCGCAGACCCCAGCGAAACAGCCGCTCGCGCCAGGCCTGACTGGTGCGTGCCCAAAAACCGACCGGGGCGGCCGCGGGCGCTTGAGGCGTCGCGTGCGGCACGTCGGCGGCCAGCATCGCTGCCTGGGCTTCGTCGCGCAGCGAATCGATCGGCACGCCCAGGTTGGCCAGCACGCGTGCGGCCAGCCCTTGGTGTTCGTCGAGCAGCCCGGCCAGCAGGTGCTCGGCGCTGACCTGTGCGTGTGCCTGCCGGCGTGCGTTCTCTAGCGTGTGCTGAAACACCAGTTGCGCCGAAGGCGATTCTGGAAGCCGGGGAATCATCACCATGTGGGGCAAGCCTGGCGCCAGGCGAGCCACCTCGGTGCGTGCTTTTTTGAAGTCGAGATCGAACCGCCGCAGCAGCTTGGCCACCGCAGGGTCTTCCTTGAGCAGCCCCAGCAGAATGTGCTCGCTGCCGAAGTGCGAATGGTTCAGCTTGCGCGCTTCCTGATCGGCGGAAGCCATCACGCGGCGCGCTCGGTCGTTGAGATGGTCGACCATGTTTCCGTCGCCTGGGGGCTGGGAAACCATCGGGCCGCCGGAGCTCTCACCGGCAGGCCAACGGGGCTGGTTCGGCGTCGGATGGTAGTTGTAGCCGATGCCCTGGCCAGGTAAACACGCAACATACTGAAATGGGGGGAAGACCAGGTGGGTCGGGCCGACAATTGGCCGCTACGTGCCTGGTACAGCAATCGGGTGGCAACAGGTGATCAGATGAAGATTTCGCAAGTGGTTTGCCAGGTGTTACGAATTCCCTCGGTCGAGGCCAAGACCGCCAGCAGCCAGGATGCGGTGCTGGTGCGGGTGCGCACCGACAACGGCCTGGAGGGAATCGGCGAGGCGGATGCCTCGCCCGAGGTGGTCAAGGCGATTGTCGACGCGCCGTTCAGCCACAACATTGCCAGCGGGCTGCGGCAGATCGTGCTGGGTGAAAACCCGCTCGAACACGAACGGTTGTGGCAACTGATGTATCGCCGCACGATGTATTTCGGGCGAACTTCGGTGGCCATCGCGGCGATGAGCGCCATCGACATGGCCCTGTGGGATCTCAAGGGCAAGCACTACGGACAGCCGATCCACCGCCTGCTGGGTGGCTGCCAGCACCCCAAGTTACGAGCCTATGCCTCGATTCTGTTTGGCGCCAGCGGCGCAGCGACCGCCGACATTGGCCGGCGGTGGGTCGAGGCGGGCTATACCGCCGTGAAATTTGGCTGGGAACCGATGGGGCAAAGCGATGCCTTGGACCGCGAACTGGTGCGCGGCGCGCGCCAGGGGGTGGGGCCCGACGCCACGCTGTTGATCGACGCGGGCTGTGTGTGGGATGCGCGCACGGCACTGCGCCGGGCTACGGCCTTTGCCGAGCAGGGCATCGAGTGGTTGGAAGAGCCGCTGCGTGAAGACGATCTCGAGGGCTACGTCTGGCTACGGGACCGATCGCCGGTGCCCATCGCGTCGGGCGAGGGGGAGTGCGGGCGCGAAGCGTTTCGCCCTTGGATCGATCGCCGCGCGCTCGACGTGTATCAGGTAGACCTGTCGCGCTGCGGCTTCACTGACGCGCAATTCATCAAGGAACGGGTGCAAGAAATTGGGGCCCGGCTGTGCAATCATTGCTATACCAGCCCGCTGACCGTGGCGGCCAGCCTGCACTGGCTGTGTACGTGCCGCGATGCGTTCTTGTTTGAAGATTGCGTGGAAGATTCCCCGCTACGTCACGAGTTGACGCACGAGCGCGTGCAGGCGATCGACGGCTGGATCGGGCCGCCCCAGGGGCCGGGGTTGGGGGTCACGCTCGACGAAGGGTTCGTGCGCCGGTACCTGGTGGCGGAGTCGGACAGTTGAGCCCTGGCTGGTAGAGCAAAAATAGACCGTGCGATGGGCCGCGCCGGTTGGAATAATGGGGCCATGGACTTTTTGCCCAAACACCGCACTGGCCTCCGCACGATCGGAAGCTGCCTCGGTCCGCGCCGGCTGGCATGGGCCACGGCGTGGCTGCCAGCGGCGTGCCTGCTGATGGAAGCCGTGGCGGGTTCGCACCCCGCGCTGGGGGCCGAGCCCGCCGGGATCGAGACCCAGGTGCTGCCACTCTTGGCGACACGCTGTGGCCAGTGCCATCGGCGGCAGAAGCGGACCGCGCGACTCGATGTGACCACTGCGGCAGGGCTGGTGGTGGGGGGCGAAAACGGGCCAGCGGTGGTGGCCGAAACCCCGCTCGACAGCCCCCTTTGGCAACGCATCGCGGCCGACGAAATGCCTCCCGAAGCGCCGCTTACGGCAGCGGAAAAAGCTGCGATTCGAAACTGGCTCGAAGCGGGCGCGCCGGGACTTCCTACCTTGGAAGAAGCCCGGCAACAGGCACAGCACTGGGCCTTTGTCGCGCCGCAAGCGGTGGCACCACCGGCCGTGGCCGACGCCACGCGCGTGGCCAACCCGATCGACGCCTGGATCGTGGCGGACCTCGAAGGCGCCCGGTTGCAACTGGCCGCCGAGGCCGACCGGGGCGTGTTGTTACGCCGCTTGAGCTTCGACCTGCTGGGGCTGCCACCAACGCCCGACGAGGTCGCGGCGTTTTTAGCGGATCGGCGCCCGGATGCCTGGCAGCACTGGATCGAGCATTACCTGGCGTCGCCGCACTATGGCGAGCGCTGGGCGCAGCATTGGCTCGACGTGGTGGGCTACGCCGACTCGAACGGTTATTTCAACGCCGATTCCGCTCGTCCGCTGGCCTATCGCTATCGCGACTATGTGGTGCGCAGTTTCAACGCGGATCGGCCGCTCGATCGGTTCCTCAGGGAACAGGTGGCCGGCGACGAACTGGTGGGGTATCGACCCGGGGCCGACGTGACACCCGAGATGGTCGAACCGTTGGTGGCGACGCATTTTTTGCGCAACGCGCAAGACGGCACCGGCGAAAGCGACGGCAACGACGACGAAGTGCTAGCCGATCGGTTCTCGGTGCTGGAAGGAACGGTGCAGATGGTTGGCTCGGCGCTGTTGGGCTTGACCGTGCAATGCGCGCGTTGCCACGACCATAAGTTCGAACCGGTCACCCAGCGCGACTATTACGCTCTGCAGGCGGTGTTTTTCCCAGCCTATTGCCCGGAGCATTGGTCCAAGCCGAACCAGCGCACGGTGGTCGCGGCGACTGCTGCCGAACGTGCGGCACACGCCACGACGGTGGCGCGGGTGGAGCGGGAGGAACAAGCAATTCAAGAACAGTTGGCGGCCACCCTGGCGCCCCTGTACGAGCAACTGCGGTGTGAGCGGCGTGCGGCGCTATCCGACGCACAGCGGGCGGCGCTGGTGCAAGCGGAAAACACGCCCGAGGGCGAGCGTAGCGACGAACAAAAGAAACTGCTGGACGAGCAATCGACACCGGCCGACGAGTTGCCGCTGTTGGCGGAGCGTTTTCCCGATTTCGTGGCCTGGGCCCAGGGCGAACAGACGCGGCTCGAGGTGGTGACAGCGAGCCGGCCGGCGGCGCTTCCCGAGTTGGCGGTGCTGACCGATATGGCCGAGCCGGTACCGCCGCATCATATTTTGCTGCGAGGTCAATATCGCCAGCAGGGCGAGGAAGTGGCGCCGGGCATTCCGGCCGTGTTGTCCGCCAGTGGCGCCGGCTGGCCGGGGGCAGATGCCGCGGGTGCTGCGGGTGCCACGGAGGGCGCCGGCGCGACGAGCGATCCCAACGGCGGCGCGCGCCGGAAGTTGGCCGAATGGTTGGTCGATCGGCGGCAGCCGCTGACGGCACGCATGTTGGCGAACCGCGTGTGGTATCACCATTTTGGACGTGGGCTGGTGACCACCGTCGACAATTTTGGATTGACCGGCAGCGTACCCACCCACCCCGAACTGTTAGACTATTTGGCCTGCACGCTCCGCGACGAAGGCTGGAGCCTGAAGCGCTTGCACCGGCTGATTTGTGGCTCTGCCACCTATCGCCAGACGAGCGTGGTTTCGGCAGAAGCCCGCGAGCGCGATGCAGAGAATTTGCGGTGGAGTCGGTTTCCGCTGCGGCGTTTGGATGCCGAGCAGGTGCGCGACGCGATGCTGGCGGCCAGCGGCGAGCTGGACGAAACATCGGGTGGCCCCTATGTGCCGACCGAACTCGAAGCCGACGGGGCGGTTCGTGTGCCGGCGGGGCAGCAAGGGGCGCACCGGCGGGCGTTGTATTTGCAGAAGCGTCGCACGCAGGTCGACAGCTTGTTGGAAACGTTTGACTCTCCGTCGATCGTGGTCAACTGCCCTCGCCGGCCAAGTTCGACGGTACCGCTCCAAGCTCTGGCACTGTTGAATTCCGAGTTCGTTACCGCGCGGGCTCGCGCGTTGGCCGCACGGGTGTGGGCTGAGGAAACGTCGAACGACGACGCGAGATTGGATCGTGCGTGTTGGTGTGCCTGGTCGCGTACACCCACCGCAGCCGAGCGCCAGGCGGCCAAGCAATTGTTGGACCAGGCAGCCGCCGCGGAACCTGCGGAGAGTGAAAACCCGGGCGACGGTCCGCCGGCGGCCTGGTGCGACGTGTGCCAGATGTTGTTGGCGGCCAACGCATTCCTGTATGTCGATTGAATGCCGGTTGATTCACAAGATTCGAGCGCGAGGTGCGCCATGTTGACCAGATATCGCAGCAATCCGCAGGTGGAGCAGTGCGCGTTGGACCGCGGGCTATTGCGAAGAAGTTTTCTGCGACGCTCCCTGGGCTGTTTGGGCAGCC
>CAYSXM010000406.1:0-4881 GCA_964434905.1 uncultured Pirellulales bacterium
CGCACAGTGTTACCGGCTTGCCCGCCCGCCGGCAGGCGTCGATCGCTTGGGCCAGCACCCGCAACACCACGGGGCTGAGCGGCTGGCACAGATGGCTGACTTTGGGATTATCACGGTCGGCCGCCATGAGATATTGCACCAGGTCGTTCGACCCGATGGACACGAAGTCGACCACCTCGAGCAGGTCGGGCAGCGCCAGTGCGGCCGCGGGCACTTCCAACATCAGGCCGATTGGCACGTCGCGAAATGGCTTTCCCTCGGCTTCCAACTGCCGCCGCGCGCGCCGTACCATGCCCCGCACGCGCCGCATTTCCTCTAGGTTGGTGATCATGGGAAACAGCAGGCGCACCGCCCCCGAACGCGCCGCGGCGCCGGCACGCAGCACCGCGCGAATCTGCGCTTGGAAGAATTCGGGGTGCTCGAACGACAAGCGGATCGAACGCCAACCCATGAACGGGTTCGCTTCGCGATCGTGCCCCAAATAGGCGATCGTCTTGTCGCCTCCCAAATCTAAGGTGCGAATGGTCACCCGCCGCGCCGGACTGGCCCGTAAAATGGCCCGGTACGCCGCGAGCTGCTCTTCCTCGTCGGGCACGTCGGCGTGTGTCAAGAACAAGTACTCGGTGCGATACAGCCCCACGCCCGACGCTCCCATTTGTACGGCGGCTTGCGCGTCGGCCAGATGGTTGATGTTGGCCAGCAGTTCCAGCCGCGTGCCATCGCCGGTGATCGCCAGGTGGTCGCGATTTTCCGCCAGCGCACCCTTGAGATCGACGAATTCGCGTTGCAACTTGCGGTACGCGCTTTCGACTTCGCTATCGGGGTTGACTAGCACGGTCCCCTCGCGGCCATCGACCACGACCACGTCGCCATTAGTCACCTGGCGGAGAATTCCCTTGACGCCGCTAACAGCAGGAATGCCCCGGCTGCGCGCCAGAATCGCTGCGTGGCTGGTGCTGCCGCCGGCCTGAGTCACGATGCCCGCCACTTCGCGCTCGCCCAAGGTGACGACCTGCGATGGCAGCAGCTCTTGGGCCACTAGAATTAGCGGTTGGTCGCCCGTGGGCGTCTGGGGTTGCAGCACTTCCGATAGGTGGCCGCTAATCCGCACGATCACATCGCGCATATCGGCCAAGCGCTCGCGTAGGTAATCATCGCGAGTACGATCGAACAAGGAGGTGTATTCGTCGAGCAAGCGCCGCAGTGCTGCTTGGGCACTGTCGCGCGATTGGACGATCCAACTGGCAACCTTGGAGGTAAACGCCGCGTCGCGCAGAATCGACTCGTGCGTTTGAAAGATACGTGCTTCGGCCTCGCCTACCTGGCTGGCCACCTTGGTGCGCAGCGCTCGCAGATCGGCCAGAGTGGCTTGGCACGCCTGTTCATAACGGGTCAACTCGGCCTGCACCTCGTCTTCGCGCAGCCGCAAGCGGTGCGGGGCCACGAAGATCTCGTGGACGCAATAGGCCTTGCCAACCGCTACGCCCGGCGAAACGGGAATTCCTTTACGCATCGCCCGCATGGTAGCAGGGGCTCGACTGGCCCGTCCACGCACCCGGCCATAGTACAGTTCCTGGCCGAACGACCCGCCATGGCAGCCTGCGCCAGACGGTGCCGCACAGGCGATCGCGTAGATTCACCGATTTTTCACGTGCCGGTGCGTGCTGTATTGCGAAGACGGGGAGCGTCCTTCTCCGGCCGCGCAGTTGATAGCCGCGGCGACTGGGTGGCGCTGACTACAACAGGGGCGCGAACTTCCGTGGCACGGGGCTTTGCCAGTGTCGGGGTACCAGTGGAGCGACCGACGGGCAAGCTGTTCAATCGCTCGAAGTATCGTTGCGACGACCACTTGGCGGCTTGGTCGGCCGGCCGTGCTTTGTCTTCGCGCGGCTTGGTCGGCCGGCAATGCTGTGTCTTCGCGCGGTGTGGGCGGCCGGCATAACTGTACTGACTCGCGGCATGAGTTGCCAGATTTGAAGTATTCCGCGAGGTGTGGGCGGCCGGTTGCTTTTGAGGTGTGTTGGTGGGTAGATTGAAGGGGCAACCACCTGCGGGCGTAGCTCAGTTGGTAGAGCGCTAGCTTCCCAAGCTGGATGTCGAGAGTTCGAGTCTCTTCGCCCGCTCTTCTCGCAAGCATCTTCAGCGATAGGATTTGCGACCGACGGTTCGCAGCCGATGGGCGCTGGATTTCCGGGTTCGTGTGCCTGAAATGTCCTCCGCTGGGGTCCTTGCTAACCCCCGCAGCACATCATTCCAGTTCCAACAGAGGCAGGACTGCTGATCGATACCGACAGGCAGGCGAATCTCACGAACTCGTTCGTAGAACCGGCGCGCGGGTGGCCGCCATTTGCTCGGTTTGCCAGATGCCCACGACGACCTTGTGCAGCCACGCCAGGCAGATCGTGGTCAGCAGCAGCAAGACCACGAAGGCGGCCTGCGGATATCCAAGTTGCCGGCTGGACCAGCCGAATACCTTGGGCAGAAAAAACCCGCCGAAGGCGCCCATCATGCCGACGACTCCGCCAACGGCGCCCACATCCCGGGGAAAATAATCCGGGATGTACTTGAAGACGCTCGCCTTGCCGATGCCCATGCCGACACCGACCAGCGTAATCAGCAAGGTAAAGGCGTTCACGCCGAGCGCCAAAACGCTCGAAGGCAGACACAACGGAATCATCGCCGCCATCATGCCGAGAAATACGCCATAAGTGACGATCCTCGGTCCAAACTTGTCCGACAGCCATCCGCCGAACGGACGAAGCAAGCTGGCCGGGAAGATAAACAGCGCCGTGAGCAACGATGCAGTGCGCAGGTTGACGTCGTAGGCGGCAACATAATAGCTGGGTAGCCAGGCAGACAACGCGACATAGGCGCCAAACACGACAACGTAGTACAGGCAGAACCGCCACACGCGGAGGCAATGCAGCGGCCGCAGCATCTCCCGCAGTGGTCGATGGTTACCGTCGGCCGCCTGATCTCGAGGGCAAAACGCCGCCAGCACTGCCGCCATCGTCAACAGCAGCGCGGCGTAAAACAGCGGCACAACGCGCCATCCGCCTGGAATCCAACCACCTGCCAACCCAGCGGCCGGGACCAACGTCAACAACGCAGGCGCCAAAACGATCAACAACTTGGTGCCCGCGGCACCGACGTTGCCAGCCCCGAAAATGCCCAGGGCGGTCCCTTTCGTCTGGGGCGGAAACCAGGCTGAATTCCAAGCGATGCCCACCGAGAACGAATTGCCGGCCAGACCGCAGAGCGCCGCGCATACCAGCAATTCGGTAAAGTTATCGGCGTAGGCCAAGGCCGCGGTCGGCGCGGCGCAGAACAACAACAGACCGAGCATCAGCTTGCGGCCGCCGAATCGCTCGGCCCACAGCCCGAAGTTCAGTCGAAACACCGCCCCGAATAGAATCGCCGTCGACAGCAGCCATTCGAAGCGAGCGTCGACGTGGGCTTGTAGCTCCGCGGCGTTTAAGCGTTCGGCCGCGTCGCCCACGAGCAATCGCGGTTCGGCTTTGATCTTCAGACCCAGCACGCCCAGCATCAACCAGACGGCGAACAATACCGTGAAACTCAGGGTCGAAAAGACGAGCACGCTCGCGCGTCGCGAACGTTTACTGGAGATATCTATGTCGGTCGCGGCAGTGGTTTGCATGGATGGTCTCTGGAGGTTCGTGACGAGGCGGTGGAACGACGGCGCAATCCGAATCATTTCTGCTCCGACGCCGCGGACTCGACCGGCGATCGATCTAGCGGCGCCGCAACGGGCACGGCGACCGCCGATGCAGCGCCAACCGGAATGTCGGCGTGGTGGCAATCGGCGCTGCAACCGGCCAGCGGCGCGGCCTTGATGCAATGCACTGTCGTGCCCAACAGCGCGTCGAGCTGCTCCTTGCGCGGCAGCAGTAGCAGCACATTGTCCCCTTCGACCTTGACTTGAAAAACTTTCAATGACAGGTCTTCGCCCGACAGGCACTCGCCGCTGAGGAGCGAAAACGTCTTTTTGTGCAGCGGACAGGCAACCTTGGGCGTCTCGCCTTGTTGGCCAACAATACCGCGCGACAGAACGAACGCCTGCTTGTGCGGGCACATGTTTTGCGTGGCCAACCACTGGCCGCGACTGGCCAAGCGAAACACGGCAATTTGTACGTCGCCATACTTGATGGCCACTCCGCCGTCGAGCGGGAATTCATCGACCGTGCCCACCTGGACCCACTGCGGCTGGGTCTCTTCGGTCGCTTCGCGCCGCCGTCGACCTGCTGGCGCCAACGATGGCTGTGCGGTGGGCACGTCGATCTGCACCAGCTCGCCCTCGCGCGGCGGGCTGTTTTTGGGCCAATCGGCGGGGCGGCGCTGGCCGCGCTCGGCGACAAATTCGATCCCCGGTTGCGTGTCGTCTGTGTTGAGAAATTGGCGAAACTGTTTGCGCCGCTCCGGGTCATTGACCACCGTGGTCCATTCGCACTGGTAGGTATCAACGAGCCCTTGCATCTGCGCTTCGAGCTGTACGGCAATCCCCAACTTGTCATCGACGATTACGCTGCGCAGGTAGTCGATGCCTCCTTCCATGTTTTCCAGCCAGACGCTGGTTCGCGTGAGCCGATCGGCCGTGTGGATGTAGTACATCAAGAAGCGATCGACATAGCGCAGCGCCGTTGCCTCATCAAGGTCGGCCGCCAACAGATCGGCGTGCCGCGGTCTTGATCCGCCGTTGCCGCAGACGTAAAGGTTGTAGCCTTGCTCGGTGGCGATCAGGCCAAAATCCTTGCTCTGCGCCTCGGCACATTCGCGAATGCAGCCCGAGACGGCGGCCTTGAGCTTGTGCGGCGCGCGCAGCCCGCGATAGCGCTGTTCGACGCGAATGGCGATGGTCGCATG
>CAYSXM010000407.1:0-4875 GCA_964434905.1 uncultured Pirellulales bacterium
ACTACGTTCGCGCGGACATCGGTACAATCTGATCTTCATCGATGGTGGCCACGATTACGCCACGGTCGCCGGCGATTGGCGCGAGTGTCAGCACTTGCTGGCGCCCGGAGGTGTCGCGGTGTTCGACGACTTCCCCAATTGGGGCGTGGCAGGTGCGGTGGCCGAGATCGACCGCCACCTGTGGCGCGTGCGGCTGTTAGACCAAGTCGATATCTTCGATAACCATCGCACCGACGATTGCCCCGCGCGCCGCCGGATGCATCTGCTGGTGGAGGCTACTCGAAAGTCGTCTTAGCCCGAATTATTCCTGAGCCTTCTGCTGCGGAGGCGAACGTGCCGCGTCTGCATTGGAATTGCGAGGGGGTCAGGAACCTGTTTTCGGCCGACGGAAGTTGGTTGAATGCAATGACTGTTGACCGAAAAAAGTTCCAGACCCCGACTTTGCTGTTCTCGCTGACGCACACATTCAACAATACGCCCCAGAGCACTGGGCAAAGCCAGTGTCACCTGATCACGCTTTTCCTTGCAGCCACAACACCTTCGATTCCTCGCGACGAAGTACATGAATCATCCGCGCTTCGCGGCCTGGGCGAGGTGCTCCGCGACCCAGTTGGCCCCTGAGACGCCGGCCGTCAAACTGCCGCGTTCACGTTTGGCCCAAGGCCGTGTTGGAGGCGACCGTCCGTTTCTGCCGGCGACGGCCGAGTTCAGCCGGTGTCGCGGAACGCGACCGGCCTTGGTTTCCTGCCGGGCGAGTTGCCCCGGAGGTTGCCGTGCCCCGCGCGCTGGCCGCCTCTGAATTCCGTGACGACGGCCAGGCAGAGCTGGCGTTATATTGGGGCGATCATGGGAAACGTCGCCTCGCCAACGTCTTGCTTGTGGCTGCTTGTGGCCTTTGCCGGAGATCGTGCGGCGCTGGCCTGGGCGCGCCGGCAAGTCGAGCAGGCCTGGGGGCCCATCGCCGCCGAAAGCGACGAATTTGAGTTTTGTGAGACAGATTACTACGCCCGGGCGATGGGCGCGCCGTTATGGCTGCGGATGTGGGTCGGCCAGCAACTGTTCGACCCCGCCTGTTTGGCAGAGCGCAAGCTGCAAACCAATCTTTGGGAGGCTGCGTATTGCGAGGGTGGGCAATCGTCGGCGGCACGCCCGCTCAACCTCGACCCGGGCTATTTGAGCCTGGCCAAGCTGGTGCTTGCCTCGACCAAGGATCATTTACACCGCATCTATCTGAGCCAGGGGATTTACGGCGAGGTCACGTTGCACTTTACGGGCGGTCGGTGGGTCGGGTTTCCCTGGACCTATCCCAATTATCAGCGTCCCGATTATCACGCGTTTTTTTCACGCTGCCGCGATTTGCTGCGCCAGCATCCGCGAAGCGGAGCGCAACCGTGACAGCGCTGTTGTGGGGCGCGTTGTTGCCCAGTTTGACCGTGGCCTGGGGTGCTGGCTGGCTGCTGCGACGTATGGCGCCTCGCTGGGGCCTGATCGATCGCCCTGGTGCGCGAAAGGTCCATTCCGCCCCGGTGCCGTTGGGCGGCGGGTTGGCGATTTGGTTGGGCCTGGTGGTTCCGCTAGCGCTGGGCCAGGCCGCGCTGGCCGCACTGCTGGCCGCGGGCCATGGGTCGACCAACTGGGCCTTTGTGGCTCGGCTTCCCTGGCCTGCCATTGTGCTGGAGCACGCCGACGGGCTCTGGCATGAGTCGGGACGGTTGTGGGTGCTGTTAGGGGCGGGCAGCGTGCTGGTGGTGTTGGGGCTTGTCGACGATTTTCGGGGGCTCGATTGGCGCGCGCGAATCGCCGCGGAGTTCGCCGTGGCGACATTCACCGTGAGCCAGGGCTATCAGCTAGCGGTCTTGAGCAGCCTGCCTTGGCTGGCTCCGTGCGTTTCCGTTCTGTGGATCGTCGCTTTGGTAAACGCCTTCAACATGCTCGACAACATGGATGCGCTATCTGGTGGGGTGGCGTTGATTTCCGCGTTGGCGCTGGCGGCCGTGTTGCTGGCCGCGCCCGAAGCGCGCGGGGGAAGCCCCCAATTGTTCGTGGGCGGGTTGCTGCTGGTGTTGGTCGGTTCCTTGGCAGGGTTTTTGGGCCACAATTGGCCTCCGGCACGTCTCTTCATGGGCGATGCCGGTGCCTATTTCGTGGGCTACCTGCTGGCCACCACGACCATGCTGGCCACGTTTGCTGGGGCCGGTACACCGCGGCATGCCATCTTGGCGCCCGTGTGCGTACTCGCCGTGCCGCTCTATGACATGTTCACCGTGATCGTCATTCGCTTGGGTCGCGGGGCGAGCCCGTTTCATGGGGACAAGAACCATTTTTCCCATCGCCTGGTCGATCTGGGCCTGTCGAAGTTGCAGGCTGTGTTGACCATTCACCTGGCCACCTTGGCCACGGCGAGCGGGGCCTTGTTGCTGTACCAGGTGAACAGTGCCGGAGCCGTGGTGGTGTTCTTGATGGTCGTTTCGACTCTGGCTTTGGTGGGCATTTTAGAGGTCGCTGCCCGGCGCGGTCACGAATAGCACGACCTTACGCTGGGTAGCACGCCGTTACACAAACCGTCTGAGCGCCATGCCAGCCAATCGCCAAGCCACCACTCGCCGGGCGTACGTCACCTGGTCCGACCGGCTTCGCCCGTGGGGCCTGGCAGCGGCGCTGGCCCTGTATGTCGCGCGTGTGCTATTGCCAAGCGAGGCTGTCGCCGCGCGTGGCGACGGTCTGCCACTGGCGATGGGGTGGTGTCTGCTGGCGCTCGCTGGGACGGCGGTCTGGCTGACCTGTGACACGCGCACCTGGCGCTGGACCGCGGCCGATACCTGGGTTCTGGCGTTGTTTGCCTGGCTGGGCGTGGCGGCCGCCGTTGCTGTCGTGCGCGAGGCGCCTCGGCCTGCTTGGAACATGTTGTGGGAATTTGCAGGCCTGAGCTTGGGGTATTTCCTGTTGCGGCAATGGGTGCGCGGCGATCGGGAAGCACGCCAGGTGGTGGCCGTAATGTTGGCCTTGGCAGTTACTGTGGCGTCGTACGGTTTGCGACAATATTTTTTCGATTTGCCGGCGACACGGGCCGCCTATGATGCCGATCCGGAAACCGCGCTGCGCGACGCGGGTCAATACTATCCTCCCGGTTCGCCGCAACGATGGTTGTTTGAGCAGCGTCTGGCTAGCCTCGAGCCGTTGGCCACCTTCGCGTTGTCGAATTCACTGGCCGGATTTCTGACGCCGTGGCTAGTGGTGTGGATCGCCATAGGGCAGGCCGCGTTATCGACACCCGGCGCATGGAAAAAACTGGCCTGGTTCGTGGCTTCGGCCGTGTTGGCGGCCTGTTTGCTGTTGACCAAGAGTCGCAGTGCTTATTTGGCCGTGGGACTGGGGATGTTGTGGGTGTTGGTCAGCCAGGCGAAGCCGATGTGGTCGGGAGCGTGGTCGCGATTGGCAACCTGGCTCGCGGCCCTGTTGGTGGCTGGCGGTGGGCTAGTGGGTTTCGGGTTATTTGTGGGCGGGCTCGATTGGGAAGTGCTGAGCGAGGCACCCAAGTCGTTGGGCTATCGCTGGCAATATTGGCAGGCCTCGTTGAAGCTGGTAGCCGATCGGCCGGGGCTGGGCTGTGGACCGGGCAATTTTGGAGATCACTACACTGCTAAAAAACTACCCACTGCCAGCGAGGAAATCGTCGACCCCCACAATCTGCTGTTAGAAGTTGCCAGCACCTCGGGCCTGCCGGGCCTGGCCGCGCTCGTCGGTGTGCTAATCGTTGGCCTTGGGCCACGGAGGCGCACCCCGTTCGCAACCCACGACTCGCCGGTACAACGACCGTGCGATACTCCGTCGGAGTTTGGACGGTTGGCCGGAGCCATTGCCTTTGCCGTGGGGTGTGGCATTGCCTATTTGCTGGCGAGCCTGTGCAACATGCCCTATACCCCAGCCACGCTAGTGCTTGCCTGGCTGGTTGGGGGTGCGGTGCTGTGGGCGCTCGATTGCTGGTGGGTGCCGCAGGGCCGTTTGCCGCGCGAGGTATCGGCCGCCGCCGGGTGGGCGCTCGTGGTAAATCTGCTGGCGGCCGGTGGCTGGAGCTTTCCCGGGGTTGCGGGAAGTTTCTGGTTGCTCTTGGCGTTGTCGGAGTCGCAGACCGAGCGCGGCGTGCGCGCGCTTCCGGGCACGCGCGCGCTGGCCTGGGGCGTTGCCGCGGTGGTGGCGTGCCTGACAGTGGGCTGTTTTGTCACGGGCTATGGGCCGGTACTGCGCGCCGCCGGCGCTATGCATTCCGCCGAGTTGGCCGCCGACGGCAAAGAAGCGATTGCGAGTTTGCGCGAGGCCGCTCAGGCAGATCCCTGGGCCTCGGAACCGTGGCGAGGGTTGGCCGCCGCGCTGATTGTCGCCTGGGACCGCGCGCCCACCGAGGCTGCTTGGACCGCGGTCCAGCAGGCTACGGATCGGGCCATTGCGCTGCGACCGCGGTCGAGTTCGTTGTGGCTCGAAGCGGGTGACTATGCCCTCGTGGTCCATCGCCGTACTCACCGGCCGGTCGATCTAGCACGTGCGGTGCGCTGTTTCGAGAGGGCCGTTGAACTCTATCCGAACCAGCCCGCCCGGGTGGCCAAATTGGCATTGGTTTACCAGCTTGCCGGATTGCCTGGCGAAGCCAGCACGGCCCGGGCCCAGGCGTTGGCCTTGGATCAATTGACGCCGCACTCAGATCAAAAACTTTCGGCGGCCTTGCGCGCGGAATTGGAACGGATCGCAACGGACTGAAATTGACGCATCGGGCGGCAGGTCTAGAATAAGCAGTCTGCTGCCCATTCGCCGGCGGGGGCTGCATTGGGTTTGCGAGCACGTGCTACCGCCGACATTTGGGGGGCCGCGTCGCTCACCACC
>CAYSXM010000408.1:0-4872 GCA_964434905.1 uncultured Pirellulales bacterium
CGACCGTTGCCGGTAGCGGCGCGTCGGCCACATCGATCGACAGCAAGTGGTTCGGCTCGCACAGCGTGCCAAACCAGAACGCGCTGAGTTGGGTCAGAACTCGACCTTTATCAGGTATGCCCGTGGGCAAAATCCAGTCGAAGGCGCTGATCCGATCGGTGCTGACAATCAGCAGCACCTCGCCCAGATCATAAATGTCGCGAACCTTGCCTCGCCGGACCGCCAGGCCCGGCAACTTGGTCTCTAGCAGCACGTCCATGTTCACCCGACTGTGGAAAAAAGGCCGAGCCGACGATGCCCGATGCCTGCAACGTCGGTTGCTGCGGGTGGCGCCGGTGGAGTATCGTAAGTACCTTGGTGCTCCGGCAGTATATCGCTCTGTCTGACGAGCAACCACCGTCCGAGACAGCGTCTAGCGCTACGGGGTTGATTCGCGTCAAGGCACCCGCGCGCCGAACTCCATTTTCCAACTCATGAGGAGAGCCATCGCCATGGGAGCCTGGGGTTCCAACTCGTTTGAGAACGATGACGCCTGCGATTGGTCCGGCGGACTGGTGGAATGCCACGACCTCTCGCTCGTTGAGGAAGCGTTCCAAACCGTACTGGAAGTCGGTGACGAGTACCTCGAGGCTTCGCATGCACAAGAGGCGATCGCCGCCGCCGAAGTTCTGGCGCGCTTGCGGGGAAATTGGGGCCCGCGCAGCGCCTACACTGAAGACATGGATGCCTGGGTGACGGCGCACCCACAGTCGGTCTCTCAGACACTGCTGGCGCGCGGCACGAGCGTGCTCGACCGCATCCTCGCGCCGGGCTCCGAACTGGCAGATTTGTGGGAGGACTCCGATTGTTTCGCCGAGTGGAAAGCCGCTGTTGCCGACCTGCGCCGACGTGTCGTGTCGTGAGGCGATCCCACGCAGCACCCCCTGTATCTGGGGTTGGCCATGGGCTATTGTCGCCGCATCGACTACCCGGGCGGGCTGCGCGCCTGCCAGGTGTTTTGGCCCGACGCGGATGGTAAATTTCCCTTCCAGCCGGGCTGTGATCTCGACACGTATCGGAGCCAGCCGCGGTTGGATGTCTCGTTAACCCCGCGGGAATTTCGAGCAATCCAACGCCGTTTCTCCTGAACGCACATCTTCACCCTGAATGGACCCCTCATGTTCCACGGTGCACGCTCTACTTGTCGCTATTCCGGGGCCATGGCACATATCGCCGAACAAATTTCCAGCCGCACACCTGGTCTCGGGCAATGGATCACCCGACGGTGCTTGCCGCTGCTACTCGCAGTGACTTGCCTGCCGGCCCCGAGCGCCCCAGCCGCCGCGCCGGCGGCCGCCAACTATCGTGTCGGTCGAGCGTTGTCTGATATCACTTTGCCCGTGTGGGGCGTCCAGATGTTGGGCTATGTCAATCCCCAGCAGGTTGGCGAGGGGCTCCGTCAACATCTGTTCGCCCGCGCGTTTGTGATTGCCGATGCCGACGACCGCCAGCGCCTGGCCTACGTGACCTGCGACCTGGCCTTTTGCACACACACGCTGAAACTGGCGGTGCTCGAAAGGGTGGCCGCCAGGCTGGGCGATCGCTATTCACACGCCAATCTGGTGTTGTGTGGAACCCACACCCACGGCGCACCGGGCGGCTATCACCACCACCTTTCTGCCAGTGTGTTGGGGGGCGATTTTTTTACCCAAGGATTCGATGCTCTCAGTGAAGGCATAGCCGAAGCGATCTTGGCCGCCGATGCCGACTTGCGCCCCGGCCAGATCTACCTGGCCCAGGGCGACGTGGCCGAGGCCAATGCGAATCGCTCCTCGATCGCCTATCGCAATAACCCCGCCGAGGAACGCGCCCAGTTTCCAGCCGACGTCGACAAGAACATGACCGTGCTCAAGTTCGTTACCGACCAAGGGCCCGCCGGACTGCTCTCCTGGTTTGCGGTCCACCCCACGTCGTTCAGTTTTCACTACAAGCTTACTACCAGCGACAACAAGGGCTATGCCGCGTACCTGGTCGAGCAGGCGCACGGCACGCGATATGCCGCGGGCGCGCAATTCATCGCGGCCTTTGCCAACAGCAATTGTGGCGACGCCACGCCCAACCTGAACCTCGATGCCACCGGGCCAGGCCAGACCGAAACCGAGAGCGCCGCGCTGGTCGGTGGGCGACAAGCCGCCACGGCCCAACACCTGTTCGACACCGCGACCGAACGCCTGGACGGTCCACTGCAAGTGGTCCACACGTTTGTCGACTTTTCTGCCATCACGATCGACAAGGAATTCACCGGCGATGGGCCACACACCACCTGCCCCTCGGCCTGGGGCTATTCCTTTGCCGCAGGCTCCGATGCCGAAGGAGGGGGAAACCCGCTATTTCGCGAAGGCATGACCCAGACCGACCCCGCGATCGACACCCTGGTGCGCCTGGTGCTGCCTGGTGCCAAGCCCACCCCAGAGTTCGTCGAGTGCCAACGCCCCAAGGCCATTCTGGTGGCTAGCGGGCTGGTGCGACCGCCGCTGCACGAGCAGGTCTTGCCGCTCGGCGTGGCGCGCATCGGTCAACTCGTGCTGGTCATCGGGCCTGCCGAATTCACCACCATGACCGGACGGCGTTTTCGCACCGCCGTTGCCCGGGAACTAGGCTGTGATCCGCGCTACGTGGTGGTGGCAGGCTACGCCAACGATTTTGCCGGCTATGTCACCACCTGGCATGAATACCAACTGCAACAATACGAAGGTGGCCACACGCTATTCGGTCCCTGGACCGAAGCGGCCTATCGGCAAGAATTCGTGCGATTGGCGCGGGCCTTGAAGTCCGGTCAAGCGGTGACTCCCTTGGTACTGCCGGCCGACATGCGCCGCCGCGCTTTTCGCCAAACCGCGCTCGATGGCCCCGACGAACAACTGCCCGAAGGCGCAGCGCACGGCGATGTGGTTGCCGCACCGCAGCCATGCTATCGGCCGGGCGAAACAGCCAGTGCCACCTTCTGGACCGGCAGCCCGGTGAACGACTATCGGCGCACCGATCAATTCCTGGCGGTCGAACGACAAGGTGCGACGGCCGACACCTGGCAGGTAGCACGCATCGACACCGATTGGGACACCTTCGCGCACTGGCAACAGATACTGCGCCGCAAACCCCGCGCGCGGTTGGTCGAAGCGGCCGGCGGCGCGCTGAATCTGGCGCCCCCCAAGTTTTCTCCTGTGCCCGATCCGTTTCAAGTGACCGTCAGTTGGGAGATCCCCAGCGACACGCCAGCCGGCACCTATCGCCTAGTACACTACGGTCGCGCCAAGCGCGATGGTCAGGTTACGCGTTTCACCGCCATGAGCCCTGCCTTCGAGGTGGCTCCCTAGCGGCCAGCTTCGGTTTAGATGGAGGGATCAACGGAATCTTCCGGCCCAGTGGATTCTTGATTGCCACCCCATGGCCAGCATGCTGTGTGGATCTCGTGCGGAGCTGCCCCTTGCCCGTCTTCAACCTCGCTCCAACTCTTAGCGCCGGTGCGGCAGACAATGTGCCAACACGCGGCCCCAGGTGGCCGACCGCCCGCCCCGCGCCGCCGCGCCGGTCATTTGGCACGCTAGCCGCGGCAGCCGTGATCGCCGTGCTGTTGCTGTCCGCACATAGTCCGGTGCCAGCCGGGGCCGCCGACCTGGCGCAGGCTCTAGAGGCAGCTACCTTGGAGCCCCACACCGTTGCACGCCAGGTCGAGGCGTTTGTCGTCTCCAGGCTGCCAAAACTTCACGTGGGTGATAACGCCACGGCCTGGCAGCAGCAGGCCGCAATGCTGCGTGCGGGGGTACTACAGCGGATCGTACTGCGTGGCGCCGCTGTCCGTTGGAACCAGTCGCCTGCCCGCGTCGAGCGGGTGCGTACCCTCGACAGCGCTCCGGGCTATCGCGTCGAACTGCTGCGCTACGAGGCACTGCCGGACCTGTGGATCCCCGCCGCGTTGTATTCCCCCGAGCCGCCCCCGACCCGACCAGTGCCGGGCGTGCTCTCGCTCAATGGACACGAACCGCTGGGCATGGCCACGCCCTACAAGCAGCAGCTCGACATCCACCTGGCGCGGTCGGGCCTGGTGGTGCTCGACCTCGAATGGTTCGGCATGGGGCAGTTGGCGCTGCCGGGTTTCGCACACGGGCGGCTGAACCAGCTCGACCTGGTCGGCACCAGTGGGCTGGCGCCGTTCTACTTGGCCTTGGCCCGGGGGCTCGATGTTCTGGCGGCGTGGGAAAACGTCGATGCACAGCGATTGGCCGTTACTGGTTTGTCGGGCGGGGGTTGGCAAACCATTTTGATCGCGGCGCTCGATACGCGTGTAGCACTGGCCGGTCCCGTGGCGGGCTACGCCAGCCAAGCCGGTAACGTAACTCACGACGACTTCGGCGACTCGGAACAACAACCTTGCGATTTGGGTACCGTAGTCGATTACACGCACCTTACCGCGCTCTGTGCGCCGCGCGCACTGCAACTCACTTACAACGCGGACGACGACTGCTGCTTTGTGGCGGGGCACGCGCTGCCGCCCTTGCGCGACGCGGCACAATCTGTTTATCGGTTGCTGGGGGCAGATACACGCTGGGCATGGCACGTGAACCAGGTGCCCGGCACTCACAACTATGATCGCGACAATCGCGAGGTGTTCTATCGCGCTGTGGGGCGTTGGCTGCTCGACGACGCGCCGGCGTTTTCCCGGACCGAGCCAGGGTCGGCCGCCGATGTGCGACCGCCCCAGGCGTTTCACGTACCGTTACCCGAGAGCAATCAGGATTTTCATCGCCTGGCCTTGCAGTTGCTGCGCGAGTCGCCGCGACCCATCGCCGCGTTCGATTCGGGCGAGGCGGCCGCCAGTCGCCAAGCGCTGGGCGA
>CAYSXM010000409.1:0-4867 GCA_964434905.1 uncultured Pirellulales bacterium
CCAGCATTCGCTGGACCAGCCGGGTTTGCCCACGGCATCGGCCACGCACTTTCAGGTCGTGCAAATGGCGGCTGCAGCGGCGCGACAAGCAGCAGCGAGGGGAGGGGCTGCCGCCGAGTTGGCTGAGTATCGCGGACTGTTGGAAGAGCACCTGAGGGTTTGGCCCCAGGCGCCCACGCTGCCCGAAGTGGCGTGGCGATTGGGAAAACTGGACGAACACGAACAGCGTTGGGAACAGGCCGTTGGTGCGCTGCGCCAGGTGCCATGCGAGCACCCCCGAGGCCCCTTGGCGATGCGTGCTTTGGCAGTTTGTTATCGCCAATGGCTACGGGCTTTGGCCGAACATACGGCCCAGTGCCAAGCAGTACGTGCCCAGGCAGAAGGTTTCCTGCGCACCGCCATTTTGGGGACCAAAGGGCAGTGGCCGGATCCCTGGGACGAGGCGCGCCGCGAAGCTTGCTGCCTGTTGGCCGAACTGTGGATTTTTGGTGACCTCGACCACTCGCCCCAGGCGCTCCAATATCTCACCATGGCGCTCAACGCGTCGGGCGGCACCGTGCCTTGGCGCAGTCGCGCGCTGTTGTTGGCTTCGCTGGCGGCAACCTGCGCCGACAACGAGGCCGAGGCACAACGTCACCTGGTAGCGCTTGGCGCGCGAGATCCGGAAGAGGTATTGAGGGCATTCGACGAGATCAGCGAGTGGGCAACTCGCGACGATTTGCCCTCGGCTCTGCGTCCGGCGTTGGCGGTCTGTGGCGGGAAGCTACTAGCCCAGGTCAAACCATCGAGTGGAAGCTGGTCCAGCACCGAGCGGCAGTCGCTACTGCATGGCGAAGCCCGGCTGCTGGCGGTAAGCGGTCAGGTAGAGGAGGCGCGCGCGGCCTTCGAGACGCTGGCCAAACTCAGCGAGCGGCCCGCCGCGATCCTAGAAGAATTGGCCGGCCTGCTGACCGCTCGCAAGGATCGCACGGCCTGGCTCGCGGCACTCGAAGTGTGGCGTACGATCGAACGTCGCAGCCCCGCCGCATCGGTGTTGTGGTATCGGGCGAAATTACGGCTGGCCGAACTGCATCTGCAACTGGGCGACGCAAAACAATCGCGGAACATTGTCTCGGTAACCGCCCTGTTGCATCCTGACCTGGGCGGACCTGAAATCCAGGCGCAGTTCCTGGCAGTGCGCGACCGAGCCGACGCCGCACTGGCCGCGCCTGTGACCGACGCAAACCAGTGACCTGCCCGACCGAAAATCGATGGGGGGCGGCCTCGGGCTGCGCCGGAGCATTTGGTCCGCATTTCAGGAACTGCCAGGCCGTGTTGATTCACAAGTCGAACACACCTGTCAGCCGTTGGCATCCCACCGTGCCCAAATCCAGTCGCATGCCTGCACGCTGACTTCTGCAAGGCGTAAGGTAGCGGCCCTCGAGGTCGCCCCGCCGCGTGTGCCGGGCCGCGCTACTCTTCCCTGTAGCGGAGAGTCCGCGTTGGTGTCGGCTTCGGTCCAGCGGTTAGGGTCTGCTGCGCTTATCGCCCGCAAACTTGCGACACTCTGAGCGAGGGCAAAGTCAGCTCGTTCTGGTGGCCATTGTTCGCGATCGGCCGTGGCGGTCGGGTAGTTCGTTTTCGGTTCGTGTTCGAAACGCATGACCGTCGAGGTGTTGGAAACCGAGAGTTGCAGGGGACCAATCATCGGCAGATTCAGATCGCCACCGAAAGGGATTTCTCCGGCCGATCGTGCCGGCCCTGCTGTGGAGCTGATTGCACCCGTCGACGAAGTCTGTGTTAGGGCGCCGACCACGGGGGGCTGGAAGTCGACCCAGAAGGAATAGCGGCCGATGCCAGCCGCGGTGCTGAGGTCGAGTGTGTAACGCTGCCCCGCGGTGACCTGGAACGTGAGTTGTCCCTGTCGATCGGTCGTAGGCGTTCCAACCACCTGCCAGCGAGGTTCGAGCCGATCGATGGCAAAGGTCCGTAGCGCAGCGGTCCCGGTTTGCCCCGCGACAAAGCTGAAGGTGTCGTGGTCACTGACTCGGGCGATGGTGCCGATTTCGACCAGTTGCTGAGTCAATTGACCCAGATCGAAAGCGTGGGACGCATCGGAACCGTAATCGTCGCCAGGCATGATCCGGCCCAGCGCCCGGTCGAGGTTCAGGCGACGATACGATTGTCGCGTGGCGGGGTCGTACAGCACGTCGGCCGTCTCGAACATCGTTCGAGAAATCAGATCTTCGTTGATGCCGACCCAATCGCAAAATGCCATCGCCTCGCGCAGCACGACCGCAGCGCCCGCCACATAGGGCGCGGCCATGCTGGTGCCCGATAGTCGCGCGAAGTCGTCGGGCTGGTGATTTTGGTTGCCCAGGTAGTCCGGCACGGTGCTGTAGATGCTGCGCCCGGGCGCGGCGAGTGCCGTGGAGGCGCGCTGCGAGTAGCTGCTTAGGGAGCCATCGGCGTTGGTCGACATGACCGGCATCACCCACGGGCTGGCAGCCGGGTAGGACAAGCCTGGCACCGCGAACTGCGAAAAGGCATTGCCCGCCGCGACCGACACAAACACACCATCGCGATGGAGCTGCTCTAGTTCGTTTTCGAGCATGGCCCACCGGGGCGGCGCCGATCCATTCCAATTACCTCCCAGTGACAGATTGACTGTAGTGATCGGATAGCGATAGTCGAGTCGATGATGGTGGACCCAAGTCAGCGCTTGCTCGACCCAGTCGAAGTTCCCTTGTCCCCGATCGTCGAACACGCGCAGCGCGACCAGATCGACTTGCGGCGCCACGCCCAGCGCCTGAGGCGCCGACGAGCCGATGATGCCGGCTACATGCGTGCCGTGTCCGCCGGCGGGGCCATCGTCGTAGGGGTTCGCGTCTCGCTCCGGGGTGAAGTCCCAGCCGCCGACCACTCGCTGCGAGGTACCCCAACCTCCGCCGAGCGCCGGATGGTCCCACGCTACGCCCGAGTCGATGACCGCCACAGTTTGGCCGGCACCGTAAAAGCCATAGTCATCGCGAACGCGGCTGAAGCCTGTTTGGTTGTCGGCTGCCAACGAGGCGGGCTCCAGCACTTGGTCGGGGTTGTCTGGGTGGCCCGCGTCGAGGAATTCCAGATCGCCACCTCCTGGGGCCGCCGGGGTGGGCCAGCCAACCGACATTACATGGCGCGACTCGAGCGGTTCAACTAGCAGTAGACGCCGGCGGTGGTTGCAGTGAGTCATAGGGCATCTGTGAGACGTAAAGACCAAACGGCATGCGGGACACGTGCAGGGCTTGCCACGCGACCGGGTAGCGCCGCTGGGCGATGTACTGCAAGCGGGCTGTGATCGGAATCCTGGCCAACGGCCAGCGCGGGCGGCACGCTCGCAGAGGCGCGAGCACACCTGCCGACCAATGGTCGAGGCACTTCGGCCGGTTTCGCATCCTTGCGGAGAAACGGGGCAGTCTAGCGCCGCAGTCCCGGGCGGCGGCCCTGTTATGGTACCGATGTCATACGCAAATGACGAAGGTCCGGTTCATTCGCATGACCTGATCGACTGATTTTCCGCCTAGCCAGCAGGCCAGGCTTTGGAGCGTATCGCAGCCACGGTCGGGAATGTTCCGCAGGGGGTTCCTTTTCGCGGTGGCCGTCGAGGATTACGATGGCGCCATCGTTTGCGGCCGATTCCCTCTTGGTCCGCGCCACCGATTTGCTGCTGCCGTGCATGAGCGAAACCGCTAGCGTTGCTATCCCGACGCCCCCCGAGCCGTTATCGGCGAGGATTACCAGCATCCAACCCGGCGGTGGGGTGGGCTATCGATTGGAGCTGGCCTGGGGTCACTGGCGCCGCTGGTACCTGCGGAAGTTTCGGCCGGCCTATGTGGCCAGCATGGCCCGGAAACGCCACGGGAGCGACGCCGGAGCCCCTCACGCAGTGCTGGACCCCCGCGACTTGAAGTACTGTCGGAACCAATGCACGGTTAGCTGGGATGCCGGCGACGACCCCTTCGCCTGGCGTTCTCGGTTGCCAATGGCTCGCTGGGGCCTGGCCGAATTGCAGCTATTCGGGTGGCCTCTGCTGGTCCTGGTTGTGTTGGCCTGGCGGTGGGAACCGTGGACTTCAGTTGTTCCCGGCACCCTGCTGGCGCTGGTGGTCTGGTTCTTTCGGGACCCACCGCGACGCGTTCCCGGCGGCCCTGGCCTGGTGGTCGCGCCGGCCGATGGCAAAGTCGTGGAAATCGTTCCGGTGGAACACGACGAATTCGTAGGTGGCCCGGCCGTGCGGATTGGCATTTTCTTGTCAATTTTTAATGTCCACGTCAATCGCGCGCCGCTGGCCTGTCGCGTGATTCGGCTGGAGTACGAACCGGGGCGATTCTTGAACGCACTCGATCCGTCCAGCGCGCTGGAAAATGAGAACATGCGGATAGGCGTTGAGGAAGATCACGCTCCGTATCGCCGATTGGTGGTGCGACAGATTGCCGGCGCGATTGCGCGTCGTATTGTGTGCGACCTGCGCCCCGGCGAGCGCGTGGATCGCGGACAGAAAATTGGCATGATCAAGTTTGGGTCGCGAACCGAGTTGTTGCTGCCACGTTGCGATGGGTTGGTGGTCGAGGCACGCTTGGGGCAACGGCTGCGCGGCGGCCGCGACGTGGTCGCTCGATTTGGTGCGGACAACTTGGAGAATTCGCCATGAGACGTATCACCAACGTGCCCGTGCTCCCCACCATGTTCACCCTGGCGAACTTGGTTTGCGGCTTTTTCGCCATCGTGGTGGCGGCGAGGGTCGAGGCCCCTAATCCGGCGGTGTTCGACCCGACGGATTCGACCAATGTCATGCTGAGCGCTTGGCTGATTTTTCTAGCCATGGTGTTCGATGCGCTCGATGGCC
>CAYSXM010000410.1:0-4841 GCA_964434905.1 uncultured Pirellulales bacterium
GCGGGGGTTCCCAATGTGCTCATGTCGCCGATGTCGTTTTTGCAAAAGCCCCTGCGGTGGCTACAGGCGATCACGAAATATGGCGCGACCACATCGGGCGGCCCTAACTTTGCGTACGACTTGTGTCTGCGCAAGATCACGCCGGAGGAGCGTGCCACACTCGATTTGAGCAGTTGGCGCGTGGCGTTCAACGGTGCCGAGCCGGTGCGTGCGGAGACATTGAACCGATTTGCCGAAACGTTCGAGTCGTGCGGTTTCCGGCGCGAGGCGTTCTATCCGTGTTACGGCCTGGCGGAAGGCACGTTGCTGGTGACTGGCGGATTCGAGCGGCGCCCACCGACAATTCGTTCGTTCCTGGCGTCGGGCCTGGAAAACGGTCGCGCCCTGTTGGCCACGGCCGACGAATCTGACAGCCGCGATTTGGTCAGTTCCGGCAATCGGCTGCCGGATCAATCGCTGAAGATTGTCGACCCTGAAACGCTGACCGAAGAGCCCGACGGCGAGATCGGCGAGATCTGGGTGAGCGGGCCGAGCGTGGCGCAGGGCTACTGGCAGCGCCCCGAGGAGAGCCGCCACACGTTCGGCGCGCAGATTGAAGGACAACCGGGCCGGCGTTACCTGCGCACAGGCGAGTTGGGCTTTCTGCGTGACGGCGAGTTGTTCGTCAGCGGTCGGATCAAGGATTTGATGATTGTGCGCGGAGTGAATTATTATCCCCAGGACCTGGAACATACGGCCGAAAAGGCCCACCCTGGCGTGCGGCCCAATTGCGGCGCGGCGTTCGCCATGGAAGTGGATGGCCAGTCGCAGTTGGTGTTGGTGCAAGAAATTGAACGTAGTCAGATGCGCAGCCCCCACGAGGTATTCGACGCGATACGCCGGGCGATTTCGCGTGAGCACGAGTTGGTGCTCGATGCGTTGGTGCTGATTAAGCCGGGCACGGTGCCCAAGACGTCGAGCGGTAAGATCCAACGCCACGCGTCGCGTCAAGCGCTACAGAATGACGAATTGAGCGTGGTGGCGCAGTGGATTCGCCCCGGCTCTCCCCTGGCGGCGCGGTGGGGCGACTGCGCGCGGATCGACCCACCGCGAACGGTACCCATGCCGATGGCTGCCCTGCCTTTGGCGGTGTTGCCCACGGCGGCCGGGTCGGCGGTGCCACAACCCCTGGGAGTGCACGCCAACAGTTCTCTCGCCACGGTGGCCAACGGTTACGTTGCCGCGGGGCGACCGTGCCAGAACCCCGACGAGTGTCGTGCGGCAGCCGTCGAAAGTAGCTTGCGCGTGGTCCCGGCGTCGGTCAGCGCTGCGACGACGTCTCATGGCACACTGCGAAGCTTGCCCCCGGACGTAGCGGACCAGGTGATGCACATGGTACGCGAGGTGCTTGGCAACACCGGCGCGGTGGTGCATGGTGAAAGTTCGCTGGCCGAGTTGGGGCTCGATTCGCTGGCCCGGATCGAATTGCAATCCAAGATCGAAGACAATTTCGGCGGCCGTTTTCCTGAAGACGCCGCGGTGGAAATAGAAACGGTTCAAGAGATTGTCGACGCCGTGCAGCAGTATCTGGGGCGGTCGGCCTCGGACCACGGCCCCCGGCGCGGCGAGGTGCCCGAAACGTACTATCGTTTCGACCAGTTTCCCGAATTCAAGAAGCATCGCGCCAACCTGGAGTTATTGGCCGCGGCGGGGCAGACGAACCCGTTCTTCACCGTTCACGAAGGCGTCACGAACGACACCACGGTGATTGGGGGACGCCGGTTAGTGAATTTCTCTAACTACAATTACCTGGGCATGTCGGGCGAGCCGGCGGTGTCGCGCGCGGCTCAGGAGGCGATTGCCAAATACGGCACCTCTGTCTCGGCCAGCCGGCTGGTGTCTGGCGAGAAGCCCGTGCATCGCGAACTTGAACGTGCCCTGGCAGATTTTGTGGGTGTCGAAGACGCGGTGGTATTCGTCGGTGGGCACTCGACGAACGAATCGGTGATCGGGCACCTGTTTGGGCCAGGCGACTTGCTATTGCACGATGCGCTGGCCCACAACAGCATCTTGCAAGGCTGCGTGCTGTCGGGGGCCCGGCGGCGCCCGTTTCCGCACAACGATTGGCGCGCCTTGGACCGCATGCTCGAGGACTTGCGGCCGCAATATCGGCGGGTGTTGGTGGCGATCGAAGGGGTGTACAGCATGGACGGCGACATCGCCGATCTGCCACGCTTTTTGGAAGTCAAGCACCGCCATCGGGCGCTATTGATGATCGACGAGGCCCATTCTGCCGGAACGCTGGGGCGCCGGGGCCATGGATTGGCCGAGCATTTCGCGGTGGATCCGCACGAAGTCGACCTGTGGATGGGGACTTTGAGCAAGTCGTTTGCTAGCTGCGGCGGCTACATTGCGGGCAGCAGAGCCCTGGTCGAGTTCCTGAAATACACCACCCCAGGATTCGTGTTCAGCGTCGGCATTTCACCCCCCAACGCAGCCGCGTCGCTCGCCGCGATCCGCTTGATCGAGGCCGAACCCCAGCGCGTGGCACGCTTGCAGGCTAATGCGCGGCTGTTTGTCGATACTTGTCGCGCGCACGGTTTGAATACCGGCTGGAGCGACGGTACCCCGGTGGTGCCGGTCATTCTGGGGAACTCGATGCACGCGCTGCGATTGTCTCGGGCGTTGTTCCAGCGAGGGGTCAACGTGCAGCCGATTCTTTATCCAGCGGTGGAAGAGAGCGCGGCCCGGTTGCGGTTCTTTATTTCGGCGCTGCATAGCCCGGACCAGATTCGTGGGACCGTGCAGGCGATGGTGGAGGAACTACTGCGCATCGACCCGGCCTATATCAACGCGGTGCGGATGGAATCTCGTCCGACGGCGCCTTATTCGTCGATGGCGCGGTCGTAAACGCGATAGGTCTTGTATCGCCGGCCTCCGACCGACTCGATCGTGCTGTTGATCAAGTCGTTGTCTTCCAGGGTCCACCCCAGCTCGGCCCCGGAATACCGCGCCTGATAGCGGCCATGTTCCAAGGTTTTCAAGATCAATAGCTCGGCCACGCCGCGGCGTCGATGGGCCTCGACCACGCCCAAAATCAGCATCCGCGCGGTGCTGATTCGCCGTAGCCCTCGCCACAATTGCCAGGCGCCCCAGGGAACACCCCATCGCGCCAGCCGGCCGTTGAGCGGACGAATCGCCTCGTTCAGGTCGGGCAAGGTCATGGAAAAACCAATGGGCCGGCCTTCGCACTCGGCGATTAGCAACATCTCAGGCGGCGCAAATGGCAGCAGCGAATTGGCCAGATAATCGAATTCGGCGTCGGTCATTTTCACGAAACCCCAGTTTCGCTCCCAGGCTTCGTTATACACGGCCTTGCATGCCGCAATGTCCTCGCGCAGTCTGCGCTTGTCGAACGCCCGCACGGTGAAACCGCCGCGTCGCCCCAACCGTTCGGCCAAACGGCTCCATTTGTTGACGATCTCGTTCGGATCGTCGAACCAATAGGCGTACAGATCCTTGCACTTGGTCAGCCCGCACGATGTCAGCAGCGAGGCATAGTACGGCGGATGATGGTTCATCAGAAATCGTGGCGGGGTATCGAACCCGTCGACCAGCAAACCGCACTGGTAGTTGGTCGAGTAGTCGACGGGCCCCCACAGCCGAGTTCGACCGCGCGACCCGAGCCAACGCGCCGCGGCCCCGATCAAGAGGCGCGCCACGGCCTCATCGTCGACCGATTCGAACAGGCCGAAGGCCCCTTGGTTCGTGCCGTGTTCGCGGTTGAAGTTGGGGTCGTCACTAGCGACGATGCGCCCCACCACGCGCCCCGCGCGCCACGCTAGGAAGGCCTGCGACGAGCCATGCCGCAAGAAGGGGTGGTGACGGGGGTCGATGAACTGGCGTACTTCACGCTCGAGCGGGGGGACCCACTGCGGGTTGCCGGCATAGATCTGCCAAGGAAAGCCCACAAACGCAGTGCGGTCGCTCCGCGAAACCACGGCGCGAACCTCGAGGGTTCCATCCCGAAACTCAGCCGAATCGGGCGAGGGGTCCACGCGCATGACCTTTGTCGGGGTGCCATTCGGCGTGTCCAGAGGCATTTTGGCACGATGTCGACCGCGCCCCAAACCCCTGACGCTAGTGGCTATCGACGGAATCGCTGAAAACTCGGTCCGCAGGCCGAGAACCGCCCAACCGAAGCAACCGAGGCAAAGAACCACCTAGGTCTGGCCTCCGGGGCCAGCCTGGGCGCGTCGCCACGGTGGCGGGCATGCGGCGGGTGGGGGGCCGTTTAAATCGGTGTTCTAAGCATATTCCGCGGCGGCACTGCCCGCAACGCGGCTTTGACAATTCAGATAATCTGCATGAACGTCTTTGCGTGGCACGTCGAATTCCGTAAAATCGGACGACCAGTTGCGCGACGCCATCCGCTCGTCTGCTGGTCCACCGACTTTTTCCCCGGGGAATATGACGTGCTGACGGAACATGAAGTCGCGCGCAGTTGGACAAGCTTGTTCAAAAACGTACCGATCTGCGACGAATTGTTGCAACGGGCCGAAGACCTGCTCGTGGAATTGCGGCCGGAAAGCCCGCTGTGGCATCGGTTGTCGGCCGAGTTGGCCGAATTGCGACACAAGCACACACAGCCCGTGGTGCCGCCGACTCGCCGTCGACGGAAACCGGTCATCGCGACCTAGTGGAGCGTCAAACCGGCTTTCTAGTGGAGCGTCAAACCGGCTTTCTAGTGGAGCGTCAAACCGGCTGTGCTGGATGACGCGGAACGACCCCGAACCCGCAAGGGGTTTGGGGTAAACAACTACGCAGTGGAGCGGGAGTTGCCTCGGACTGGTCAAAGGACG
>CAYSXM010000411.1:0-4835 GCA_964434905.1 uncultured Pirellulales bacterium
CATCGCGCAGCGCCTCGGCATCCAACCGCCGCCGCTGGGCATGCCACCACATCAGGTTCTCCGGATCACGCTGGGAGAACTCCGTCTGGCGAGGGTGAATCGACGCTTGGCAATACGTCTCCGACATGACCAACATCTTGTGCAGGCGCTTGGGTCGCCAGGCACCTGCCACCAGGTTGTGAGCCAACCAATCCAGCAATTCCGGGTGCGTGGGCTGTTGTCCGGTAAAGCCGAAGTTGTCCGGCGTTCGCACCAGCCCTTCGCCAAAATGATGTTGCCACAAGCGGTTGACCGCCACCCGCGCGGTCAGCGGATGCCGCGGATCGACAATCCATTGGGCCAATTGGCTGCGCCGATGCGAGGTACTGGCGTCGGGCGGAGCAGGTGCGAGCGGCTCGTCGAGCGCGACCACGCACGATAGCACCCCGGCTGGCACTTCCGCGCCCTTGCGTAGCGGGTCCCCCTTGTGCAGCAGGTGCATCGGCGGTGGTTCGCGGGCTCGGTCGGTATAACCCAGTACCTCGAATCCCAATTCGTCACGTGTGGGACCGCCCAACAGAGCTGCATCGCGCGGCTCGACATGCCCTGCCCAGAACACAGCCGCTAGGCGATAGTAGTCTAGTTGGGGGATCGGATCGAACTTGTGGTCATGGCATCGCGCGCAGCGAACTGTCAACCCCAGGAAAGCGGTCGTGGTGGTGTGGATCAGATCGTCTAACCGTTCGTACTTATACTCCAACGCGTCGTTGGGTTCGTCGTTCCAGGTGCCCAATCGTAAGAACCCCGTGGCCACTACCGACGACTCGGTGCGCGGCGTCGACTCGTCGCCGGCCAGTTGTTCTATCACGAATCGATCGTAGGGCAGATCGCTGTTGATGGCATCGATCACCCAATCGCGATATCGCCAAGCGAATGGTTTTTCTTGATCACGCTCGTATCCACACGTTTCGGCATAGCGGGCCACGTCGAGCCAATAGCGCGCCCAGCGAACTCCAAATTGAGGCGACGCCAATAGTTCGTCCACCAGCGATTCATACGCACTCGGCGATGTGTCACGAACAAACTGCTCCACCTGCTCGAAGCTGGGTGGCAAACCGATCAGATCGAAATACAGCCGTCGGATCAAACTGCGGCGATCGGCACGCGGCGCCGGGGCCAAGCCGGCCGAGGACAGCTTCGTGCGAATGAAAGCATCGATCGGGTGCAGGCTGGTGGCGGCTGGAGCGGCGGGTGGATCTTGTGCCACGACTGGTTGCAGCGACCACCAATCGCGCCCCGCGTGTCGCTCGGTGCTTATTTCGTCGCGCGACAGAGTCCTATCCTGGGGCCATGGCGCGCCCGCTTGGATCCAAGCGCGCAGTAGCACCAGGTCGAGTTCCGACACCTGGCGCGCCGGCCCTGCCTGGTCGGCCGATTCGTTGGCCGGCGGCATTTCAGCGGCCGCCACTCGGGTTAGCAACAAGCTGGCGTCGGGGTTTCCTGGAACAATGGCTGCACCACTGTCGCCACCTGCCAGTGCGCCGGCTGCGGTGGTCAAAGTCAAACCACCGGCCCGTTGGCTGGCATTGTGGCAGGCCAGGCAATGCCGCAGAAGAATCGGCACGATGGCGCGTTCGAAGTCAGGCGGCATATCCGCGGCGGGCGCCGCCTGCGGCTGTGCCTGGGCCTTGGCCGAGAGCGCTATGGTCCCCCAGGCAGGCACCGCCAGGTACAGCATCGCAGCGTGCAGCCAGGCCCAGCGAGACATGCAGGTGCTCCGAAACACAAGGTGCGTCGACGGCGCAGATCGCCCGGACGAACCTCATTATCGGAGATGGCCTACTGGCCAGCAAGCGCGGACTGTGCCACGCGGCTAGGGTTTTTTCAACCTGAATTATGCATGAATTTCGTCGCGACACGTTCGCGTCCGCAGCCGAAGGCTCATGAATCATTCGGGTATAGCGTCAGCGTGAACCGAGGTTGCGGGCCAATCCCTAGCTGGGGCGGCTGAGGGTAAAGATCGGCAACATCAGTGCCATGGCGATGCCCCCCACTACCACGCCCATCGCCACCATCATCAAGGGTTCGATCAGCGACGTGGCCGTTTTCACGGCGCTCTCGACTTCCTTGTCGTAGAAACCGCTGACGTGGTCGAGCACCGCGTCGAGCTTGCCTGTCTCCTCGCCCGAGGAAATCATCTGAATCAGCGTCCGGGGCATCAGCGACGACCCTCCCAGTGCGCTGCAGATGGTGCTGCCTTCGGTCACGCGAGCTTCGACATGGCGCCACAGTCGCGAGTAGAAGCAATTCGAGGAAACTTCCGCGCACAGTCGCAGCGATTCCAACAAGGGGACGCCGCTGGCCAACATGGTGCCTAGGGTGCGAATGCCGCGACTGATAATCACCTTGCGGAACATGGGGCCCATGATCGGCACATTGATCTTGATCCAGTCGAGCCCCATGCGGCCTTGTTCCGTGCGCCTGGAAACGATCAGCCCGGCCACCGCCGCTGCCACGCCCAGCAGCCACAAATACCAATAGTGCAACAGCCCGTTTGAAACGAACATCATCACCAGGGTGGGCGTGGGGAGGTCCATTCCCTTGCGCTCGAACAGTGGAGTGAACTTGGGAAAGATGTAGGTCAGCAGAAATATACTGACCGCCGAGGCCAGCACCGCCATGACCAAGGGATAGGCCATGGCTGCCCGGACTTTGTTACGTGTTTCGGCCTCTTTCTGCAGATAGTCGGCAATGCGCTCCAACATTTCCGCCAGCGCGCCGGAACTTTCGCTGGCCCGAATCAGGGCCACGTAGATCTTGTCGAACACTGCCGGATGGCGCGCCAGCGCCTCCGAGAAGTCGTCACCCGATTCAACCGCCGACTTCAATTCGCCGAGCACCTTGCGCAACTTGGGGTGCTCTTCTTGCTCCAGGATGGCCCCCATGGCTTGCGACAGGGTGATGCCGGTTTCCGACATAATGGCCAACTGTCGCGTGACATACAGCAGGCGTTCTCGTGAAATGCGTCGCGGCAATAGCTCAAACCCTTCGCTGTCGTCGTCTTCCGTGTCGACGGGGCGCACCTGCTGAACAGTCAGCCCATCGCGGCGCAGTTGTTGCATGACCGCTTCGACCGATTCTGCAGGTAGTCGGCCCTGCACCGGCTTCCCCTGTGCGTCGCGCGCGCGATATTCAAACGTGGCGGGCATATTGGAACTCGCTAGTCTTCGGCCGCCGGGTGCGCGACAGGGGCCGCGCCGTCGGTGGGATCACGAACTTCATCCGACGCTTGGATCACTTCCTCGAGGGTGGTCATCCCCTCGCGCACCTTGCGCAGTCCATCGCGACGTAGCGTAACCATTCCCTTGTTCAACGCCATTTCTCGAATACGCGCCAATGGCACCGCCGCCACGACGGCGTCGCGCAACTCGTCGTCCATTACCAACAGTTCGTGAATGCCCAGCCGGCCGCTATAGCCCGTATTGCGGCACTTCTTGCAGCCCACGCCGCGAAAAAACTCGGGAATTTCACAACCCATCCGTTCCACGGCCTTGCGCATGGGTCGGGGCGGCTCGTACGGTTGCCGGCACTTGGAACAGATGCGCCGCACCAGCCGCTGCGCCAGCACCATATTCAGCGCGGCACCGATCAGGTACGACTCGACGCCCATATTGACCAGACGTGTGATGGCGGCGCACGCATCATTGGTATGCAGCGTGCTGAACACCAGGTGCCCGGTTAATGCCGCCTGGATCGCGGTGCGAGCCGTCTCTTCGTCTCGAATTTCTCCCACCATGATGACGTCGGGATCCTGCCGCAACAGCGTGCGCAATGCCTTCGAGAAGGTCAGGCCGATGCGTTCTTGCACCTGAAACTGGTTGATCAGCGGCAGGTGATACTCGATCGGGTCTTCGACCGTGCAAACGTTGTTTTCCATGGAACTAACGGCATGCAGCGCGCCGTACAGCGTTGTCGACTTGCCGCTACCCGTGGGCCCGGTCACCAGGCAAATGCCGTTGGGCGCCCCGATATTTTCCCGCAGGCCACGCAAGATGTCCTCGGCGAACCCGAGTTCCTCCAGGCGCAACGAGGTCGATTTCGTGTCCAGCACCCGGATCACGGTTTTCTCGCCGCGCGCCATGGGAAAGGTGCTGACGCGCAGGTCGATGGGCCGACCTTCCAACAGTACGTGCACCCGGCCATCCTGCGGCAGGCGCCGCTCGCTGATGTCGAGACCACCCATGATTTTGATACGGCTGGTAACGGCCCCCAACAGGTGTTGTGGCACTTCGAGTGACTTATACAATCGGCCGTCGATGCGGAACCGTACCCGTGTGCAGCGATCGGCGGGCTCGATGTGGATGTCGCTGGCGCCTTCCTTCACGGCGTTGAATAGTACGTAGTTCACTAGCCGAATGACTGGCGATTGGCCCGCCACCTCGACCATGTCGCCGATATCGTCGATGGCGTCTTCAATCAATTCGACATTCGCCGAGGCCGAGTCCTCGATGATGTCGTCGATGACGAACACTTTCGAGTCGGGCAGGCTGGTCTGCACCAGACGCCGAATATCCTTGGCCGTGGCCGCCACCAACTGCACTTGCCGGTTCGCCAGTGCCCGCAGCTCGTCGATCAAGAACAGATTCGACGGCTCTGAAATGGCGACGGTCAGGGTGTCGCGAACCAGGAACAGCGGCAACACCAGGTTTTTTTCGATAAACTCGCGCGGGAGCACGTCGACAATTCTCGGATCGCACATCCGCGGATCAAGATGCGCAAACGGCATCTGATACTCGACCGCGAGGCACTCCAGCACCTGTTCTTCGCTGCACAGGTTCTGCTCGACGAGCATTTCT
>CAYSXM010000412.1:0-4825 GCA_964434905.1 uncultured Pirellulales bacterium
CGCCGTGGTACTTCCTGGGGTTGCAGGAAATGCTGGTCTATTACGACCCTTGGATGGCTGGTGTGGTATTGCCGAGCCTGGTGATCTTCGGGCTGATGGCGATTCCGTACCTGGACTACAACAAGCAAGGCAACGGCTACTACACGATCGCCCAGCGTCCGTTTAGCTACATCATCTTCCAGATCGGCTTCCTGGAGATGTGGATCACGCTGATTATCCTGGGCACCTTTCTGCGCGGTCCCAACTGGAATTTTTTTGGCCCGTACGAATTCTGGGACCCACACAAGGTCTTGGCACTGAACAACGTCGACCTGTCGGAATATTTCTGGGTGGGGTTGATGGGGCAAAGCCTGCCCAAGGCGCCGTTGGGGACGTCGGGGCCGATGCAATTGGCGTGGATCGCGGGGCGCGAGGCGCCGGGCATCTTGTTGGTAGGGGCCTATTTTCTGCTGCTTCCGCCGGTCATGGCGGTGACCGTCTTCCGCAAGATGTTCGTCAAGCTGGGCTTCCTGCGCTACATGCTGATGTCCAACTTGCTGCTGTTCATGGCCTCGCTTCCCTTGAAGATGATTCTGCGCTGGACCGTGAACTTGAAATACCTGATCAGCATTCCCGAGTACTTCCTTAATTTCTAGCGAGCGCTTCCGGGTCGGGTGAAACGCCCCGCCGACGGCGAATTAGGATTTCGCTCCCATGCCTGCTACCGAACAAGCCTGGCGATCACCCCGCCTGATGCACGTGGTCTTCGGCACGACCTCGCTGGTGATGTTGCTAGGCACCATTTGGATGCTGTCGGCTGACCATCGACGAGAGTGGAAGCAGCACCAGCGGAAATTCCGCAAGATCGAATCGTGGATGACGCAATCGCGAATCCGCGAACAACACACCGCCGACTACCAAGCCAAGCACGAAGCCCAGCAGGCGCAACTTCGGGAAGTTCGCCAGCAACCACCCGACAAGGCACTGGTCGACGAACTGGTGTCGCTGCTGGCCCAACAACAGCCGCCGGTAGATTCCGCCAAAATCTCTCGGGCATATGAAACTCTGGCCGAGTCACCGTCGGTAGAGCAACGCGACGCATTCCTAGCGGCTGCCGGCGCCCCCTTGGCCGAAGCCAAGCGCGTGGAATCGAATACCTCGCGCGAACTGAAAACCACCCGAGCCACACTCGACGTCGATCGTTCGACCTACGATCGCGGGGTCGGAGAGGGTTTGCCGGATAACGAACTCGTGGGCCTGCAAGCTAAAGTAGACGACACCCAGGCTGCGGTAGACCAGCTAGTCGCCCAGGTTCAAGACGCGAAGACCTATCGGCTGCAAGTCGAGTCGATTGTCGCACGCATGACCGAAGCCGAATCGGCCGTGGTCAAGGCTGGCGACGACCTCGAAGCGGAAATCAAACGATTGCACTCGTCGCTAGACGAATCGCAGTTGTCTTGGCGGGAACAACTGCTGACTTTGCCCATTTTAGATGCCTTTGGTCGGCCGTTGTCGGTCGATCAAATCTGGCTACCCAACCTCACGCTCAACAACAATTTTCGAGACGTGGCCCGGTTCGATCGCTGCACGACGTGCCACCGCGCGATGGACAAGACCGCGCCGGGTTCGGCAACCGTGGCCGGCTACCCCGCGCAACACACGCACGCGATCGCCCTGGGCACGCCCGAGGCCGATCCGCGAACTGTTGAAGCCACGCCCGAACACGCCAGCACAGAAGATGCCAGCGCGGAAGCAAGGGCGCCTGCGGCACTCAAGCCAGGGAAGCACCGATCCAAGGCCGATTGGATCGAGGAGATTTATGGTCTTCGCCTGGCTGGCAAGTCGGTCGAACCGACCGATGTCTCGGTGGCTTGGGTGCGACCTAAATCGCTGGCAGCGCTGGCTCTTATAGCCCAAGGCGAGGTGCTGGCTGAAAGCGCCGGAGTGCGACTCGACAAACTGGACCTGGAACTGAATCGCCAGGCCACCGAGCGCTATCTGCTCGACGAAGTGGTTTGGGGACAACCCGTCGCCATCAAGATTCGCCGTGGCTTGCCGCAGCCGTTCAGCTCGCATCCGCGCCTAGATCTTTTCGTCGGCCCGCTGAGCCCGCATAAGATGGGCGAGATGGGCTGCACGATTTGCCACGATGGCCAGGGCAGTGCCACGTCGTTTCAATGGGCCTCGCACATGCCCAATTCGCCCAAGCAGCACGCACAATGGGCCTCCGAGCGCGGATGGAGCCACAATCATCATTGGATTTTTCCCATGAACCCCGCGCGGTTCGTGGAAAGCAGTTGCTTGAAGTGCCACCACAGCGTGGTAGAGCTTGAGCCCAGCCCACGGTTTCCCGATCCACCGGCGCCGAAGTTGGTGCGGGGATACAACCTGGTTCGGGAATATGGTTGCTTCGGGTGCCACGAAATCAACGGCTTCAACGGCCCCAGCAAACGCGTGGGCCCCGATCTGCGTGGCGAACCCCCGGTAGCCGCGGCCGCGGCCCAGGTTCTGGCCGACGCGAACCTGTCGCCCGAGGCTCGCACATTGGCACAGCGCGTGGTGGCCGACCCTGAACACGAAGCGACACGAAGACTGCTGGCCGAGTTGCTGGTGGCCGACGCCAAGCTAGGCACCGATTACGAATCGGATGGCGAGCCGGTGTTCGCGCCCGCAACACACAAAATGGCCAGCATTCTCGGTGCCGACTACGACACTCCGGGCGAATTTCGCAAGGTCGGCCCCAGCCTGCGTCATCTGGCATCGAAAGCTGATTTCCGCTTCGTCTATCAGTGGATTCGCGAGCCCAAGAGTTTCCGTCCCAGCACGAAGATGCCGCAGTTTTTCGGCCTTTGGGACCACCTGACCCCCGACCCGGTCGCAGATACCGCGGGGGGGCCGCACGCCGCGGACGAAGTGGCCAATGGACACGCTGCGACACCACCGCCGGGCCCGTCGAAGGGGCTCCGAGACAGCGAGCGTTTTGAGTCGGTCGAGATCTATGCGGCCACCCACTATTTGCTGGCAGCGAGCCAGCCGTTTGCTTATCGCGACCCGCCGGCCGGCGTGACCGAGCCCCCTTCGGCGGAACGTGGCAAGCAAGTGTTCCAATTGCGCGGCTGCCTGGCCTGCCACAAGCACGACGATTTTCCGGATGCCAACGCCGATCAGGGTCCCAACCTATCGCGCCTGGGTTCCAAGCTGACAACGCCTGAGGGGAAGAAGTGGCTTTCGAGTTGGGTTCGCGAGCCCAATCGCTACCACGCCCGGACGGTAATGCCCAACTTGTTTTTAGAACCAGTCGCTGCGGCCGACGGCAAGGTGTCGGACCCGGCCGCTGATGTCGCGGAGTACCTGATTTCGTCGCAGGGCTGGGCGGGCAGCGATGCGCCTCCTTTGGTCGAAGCAGATCTCGACGAGCTGGCGCTGTCGCATCTGGTGGCCACGTTTACCACCAAGCAGTCTGAAGAGTATTTGCAACGCGGCATTCCCCAATCGCTGGCCGGCGAGCTCAAGGGCGATGAGGTGGTGCTGGTTGGCGAAGATCAAATGACATTGGACAAAAAGCTGCAATACGTCGGTCGTCGCACGATCAACAAGCTGGGGTGTGCTGGTTGCCACGACATTCCAGGCTTTGAAGATTCCAAGCCCATCGGCACCGCATTGGCCGATTGGGGCCGCAAGGACCCCTCGAAGCTGGCCTTCGAATCGATTGCTCGCTACTTGGAAGAAGCACACGGCCACGCCGGCGGCGAACACGGCGCTGGGGCCGGCGGGGCGCACGGGCATTTGGAGCCGCTCAACATGGACCCTGACGAAGGGTTTTTCACGGAAGCGCTGTTGGGGCACCAACGCGAAGGTTTCTTGTGGCAGAAGCTGCGGGCGCCCCGCAGCTACGATTACCGCAAGACACAGAACAAGACCTACAACGAACGACTGCGCATGCCCAAGTTCCCTTTTTCTTCCGACGACATCGAAGCGGTGATGACCTTTGTGCTGGGGTTGGTCTCAGAGCCCCCACGTGAACAATATGTGTACCAGGCCGAGGGCGAAGCGCAGGCCCTTGTGGCGGGTCGCAAAGTTCTCGACAAGTACAACTGCGGCGGTTGCCATCAGTTGGAAATGGACCGGATGGCGTTCGATTACGATCCCGAGCTACTTGGCGAACCACCTGCGGTCACCGATTATGCGTTCGTGCGCCCGCACTTTACCCCTGCGGAATTGGCCGCCTCGACGGCCACCGACGCACGGGGCCTGGGCACAGCCCAAGTCGTGGGACAAGACGAGCTCGATAGCAGCGGGCTGCCCATCGAAATGGAAGATGATGACGGAAATCCGGCACACCTGTTCGGTCTCTGGCAATCCGCGGCGATCAACGGCCACGGTTGGAGCAGCGGGGTCGACCGCCTGCTGGTGCCCAACAGTCGCGTGACAAAACGCTGGCCGGGCCGTGGTGGCGATCTAGGGCGCTGGTTGTATCCCTCGCTGTTGGCGGAAGAAAAAACCGTCAATCCGAACGTCAAAGACCCCGATGCCTGGGGCTGGGTGCCGCCGCCGCTGATCAACGAGGGTCGCAAGGTCCAGCCAGGCTGGCTGCGAGATTTCCTGCTGGATCCCTATGCCATTCGCCCGGCCGTGGTTCTGAGGATGCCGAAATTCAACATGGCGCCGCGAGAAGCGCAGGTACTGGTCGACTACTTCCTGGCGGTCGACCGGGTGGCTCCCCCGGCCGCAAACGACGTGGCTGGTGCCAGTTCTCGCTTGTCTCAGCTCGAAGCTGAGCACCCCGGCCGCATGAACGACGCACTGAAGCTGGTCACCAACCGGAATTACTGCGTGCAATGCCATC
>CAYSXM010000413.1:0-4816 GCA_964434905.1 uncultured Pirellulales bacterium
AGGGGCCCAGGTCGGCGCGCTGAACTTCGCGCAGAACGGCCTGACGTTTGCCTTCATGGACGCGGACTTGGGATCGTTTCTCACCTTCTTGGAAACGGTGGGCGATACCAACGTGATCGCCACGCCACGATTGATGTGCCTGAACAAGCAGAAGGCCGAGATCTTGATCGGTGCCCAGTTAGGTTACGTGAGCACCACGGTCACCGAAACCGCCACCGCGCAGAGTGTGAACTTCCTGGAAGTCGGCACGCAATTACGGCTACGCCCGTTCATCTCGACCGACGGCGTAATCCGCATGGAAGTACATCCCGAGTTGTCCACCGGCTCGGTAAAAACCGCCGGTGGTTTCACCTTGCCCGACAAGGAAGTCACGCAGGTGACTACCAATGTGATGACCCGAGATGGTTGCACGGTAATCATCGGCGGGCTGATGCGCGAGGACGTGAACGTGTCGACCGAACAGGTACCTGTGTTGGGGAATCTGCCGGCGGTGGGGTTCTTGTTTCGCAAGAAGACCGAGGCCCTGGAACGTCGTGAGATCCTGGTGCTGGTCACGCCGCATATCGTGTATGACGCCGAATCCGCCGAAGAGGGAGCACAGGGCGCCATGGAGTTTCATCGCCGGCAAGGAGTCGTCGCCGACAAGATGAGCCCCTTGGGGAAACGCCTAATGGGCCGCAAATATTTCCGCGCCGCACAACGGGCCTGGCAGTCTGGCGACGCAGCGGCCGCGGCGCGCTACATTCGCTGGGCAGTACACTTCGACCCCGAGAGCCGAGCGGCAATCGATTTGCAAAGCGACATTGTGAACGGACGGCACGATGGCAAGCATTCGTCGGGCGAACTGGTATTCGACCCGGAAATAGGTCCCGGTGGCGATGAGATGCCAGAGTGGGCACTCGACGAATTGGTCGAAGCGCCCGGCGAGAGCCCCATTCCAGAGCACCCGCTCGACCCGGGGCAGCCTGGTGCCGTACGACGCATCGAAGGCTCTAAGAAATTCTAGATTCATGCCTCGACACGCCTCGCAATTCTCGTGGTTGCTTCTGGCCTGGACCCTGGCCTGGTCGGGCTGTGCCTATGTGCCCGCGCGCAAGCCGAATGCCTTCGACCAGCATCAGGCGAGTCAGCAACGAGTGTTGGCCCGGTTCGAGCGCCAACGAGACCACGCGCAATACCAGGCGGCACTCAACCGCTGGCGCGAGGGAGACGCGGCGCAGTGCGAGGAACTGTTGACGTTGTTGCTCCACCGCAATCCTGGTCATCGCGAGTCGGTCTTGCTCTTGGCTGAACTGCACGGGCTGGATGGCGCGCCGGAACTGGCGATCGATATGGCCGCCGCGGCCGCGGAAGCCGCTCCGGACGACGCGGAGCTTCAGGAACTGGCTGGTCGCTTGTGCTTGGCGGTCGACCATGCCGACGACGCGGATCGGTTCTTTGCCCGCGCGGAAGAGGTCACCGGACTGCCCGCCCGCCGAATTCCCTATTGCCCGGTGATGGGCGAAGACCTCGACACCGTCGTATTGGCGAGCAGTGCAATAGCAGTTCACCCAGATTTCGAGACGGGGGACCAGCCGTTGGTTCCGGAGACCGGCCAGACCCATGTCGAGGGACAACAAGGCGACCCGAGCAGCCATCTGGTCGACGACTTGTCCGCGGAATCAGCGGAACCACTATGCGGGGAACAACCGCGAGAATTAGAGCCGCCAACACCGGCCACGGTGCTCACCTGGAGCCACGCAGAGGCTGACATCGAAGTTCCCGCCGGGGATGTGCAGACGCCCCCAGCTAGTTCCGGACCCCGCCAAGCCAGCGCGGTGGTGGGCCTTGTCGCGGCGCCTTCTGCGCACGATGGACAACCATCGGCAATCAGGTTGATTGGCGAAGCACGGCGCGCCTTTGATTCCGATGAACCTGCCCGTGCCCAGGCACGCCTGGAAGCCGCGCTGTCGGTAGCACCCGACGATATTCAAGTGCTGGTACAGGCGTGCGTGGTGGCGATACGAGCGTCGCAACCGGCCATCGCGGTAGAACTGTTGGTACCGCGCCTGTCGCGCTGGCCCGACCAACCGGTGTTGCAACGCACCCTGGGCCTAGCGCACTGGCAGCGTGGGGACTATGCCGCGGCGCAAGTCTCGTTGCAGCAGTCGCTTAGTTTGGACAATCGTTCGGCTCTGACCTACTTTTTGTTGGGTTCCAGTTTGAAACGGCTGGGGCAAACCGCCTCCGCGGAGCGCCATTTAGAAATGGCTGCGCGGTTGGATCGGCGATTTACCCAACGTTAGATCGGCACCAGGAACCCGTCGTCGACGCACGATCGACCCAGGTCGCCGACCTGGCGCGTGGCGACCACTGGACCTAGTCAGAGCCCTATACCAACGATGACGCTGCTTCGCGACTCACGGCGCACTTTGGCGCTGGCGCTGTTCCTACTATTGGTAGGGCTAGTGGCCAGCGTCTGCGAGCTACTGCTTTCGCTCGAGGCATGGGGCGCGCGCGTGGGCCTGCTGTTGGGTGGGCTGGCCGTGTCGATCAGCGGTGTCGCGGTGTGGATGGCAGCCACCTGGCGTCGCCAGGAGACCGCGCAGCACTGGCTGGAATTGATCGATCGACTGCTGGTCGACGACTTGTCACTCGACGAGACCGCGTTGGGAACGCCGGTCGCGGCGCACCCCTGGTCGAACCTGATGGAGCGCGTGCAGCAGGGAATAATCTCCGCGCAACATCGCATGCGCAATGCCGAACACGGCCGCGCGGCACTCGAGGTGCGGCTACGCCGCGCTCAGGGGCAATACGAGCGCATCCAGTGCATTCTTAACCAGTTGGCCGAGCCCGTGATTGCCATCGACGCTTATGACGAGCTGATGTTGACCAATCCGGCCGCCGAACGGCTTTTGGGTCTGCCGCTGGCGCGCACCGAGCGACAACCACTGGCAGATGTCTTGCGATTCGAGCCATTGGTAAAACTGCTGACCGAGACGCGCCAGCGACGTTGGGCTCACGGACGAACCGTGGAACTTGAGATTACCAGCCCCGTGGGACAGTCGGGGGTTTACAGCACCACGGTGACGCCCATCGTGAGTCCTAGTCGCCCTGGCGAGGGGCGATCGCCGGAACCGGGCGATTCACTTGGTTCGATGGCCGTGTTGCGCGACGTGTCGAGCCAGAAAGAATCGCACAAACGGCACGCGGAGTTCGTATCGAGTGTCAGCCATGAAATGAAGACGCCGTTGGCGAGTATCAAGGCCTATGTGGAACTGCTAGTCGATGGCGACGCCGAGGACGAGGCCACGAGAGAAAGCTTCCTCGATGTGATCAACAGCCAGGCAGACCGTCTCCAGCGACTCATCGACAATCTGCTGAACCTGGCGCGAATCGAAGCCGGCGTGACCAAAGTACAGAAGCGTGCTCAGTCGCTGAACGAGGTCTTGCAAGAGGCCGTCCACGTGCTGGCCCCCGCCGCCGAACGCAAGCAAATCGAACTGGCAGCAGAGTTGAGCCCGTTGTATCTGGGCGTGGTAGCCGATCGCGACATGCTGGTGCAGGCGGTCATCAATTTGCTGTCGAACGCCATCAAGTACACGCCCGACGGTGGCCGCGTGACGTTGCGCAGCAGGCAGGTCGACGAGGACGTCTGTTTCGAGGTGGCGGATACCGGAGTGGGGTTGTCGCCCGAGGACTGCGCTCGGGTGTTCGACAAGTTCTATCGTGTCAAGAAACATAGCGACATGGCACCCGGCACAGGGCTGGGCCTGGCGCTGGTGAAACACATCGTGGAAGATGTGCACCGAGGGCGGATCGCGGTGGAGAGTCAACTTGGGTCAGGCAGCACGTTCCGCGTGTTGCTGCCCCTGGCCGCGGGGCGTGCCACGACCCCCGCTAGCGGAACCTTTGAACTAGCGGAGCAACGCGCATGAGCAAGCGCATTTTGTTGTGCGACGACGAGATTCACATCGTGCGCGCGGCTGAATTCAAGTTTCGCCGGGCGGGGTTCGACGTGGAAATTGCCGGCGACGGCGAAGACGCCTGGGCGGCCATTTTGCGGCAGCCCCCCGACTTTCTCATTACCGACTACCAGATGCCGGTACTCGATGGCCTGGGGCTCTGTCGCCGCATTCGGCAATCGCCCGGCTTCGAGCAGTTGCCCATCGTGTTGTTGACCGCCAAGGGTTTTGAACTCACCGAGGACGACGTAGCACGGGAGTTTGGCGTCCGCGCGCTGATGACCAAGCCGTTCAGTCCGCGCGAACTGTTGGCACTTGTCGAGCGGGAACTGGGCGTCGCCACGGCGGCTGGCTAGTCGCGTACCAGCTCGTCGGCCGGGAAGGGGCAACATGCTGAGGTTAACTACCGAGGTTTTTGGCAACGTCGTCGTGGTGCACTCACCCGAGGAATTGGGCCATGACCAGGTCGACGACTTGCGGCAGTTCTTCAGCGAACTTCCCGAGCGGCACGTGGTGCTCGACCTGGACGCGACCGAGTCACTGGACAGCGCCGGGCTGAGCACGTTGCTCGATGTTCGGGATGCGCTGCGCGCCAGGGACGGCGAATTGAAAATCGCCACGGCCAACGCGACGAATCTGAAGATCTTGGAGATGACGCGGCTCGACCTGCAGATGCCCGTGTTTGACAGCGTGCTCGACGCCGTTCAAAGTTTCCGCTAAGGCAGCTCTCGCCATGACCCTGCTCCGCGAACGCCGCCGCCTGCTGGGCGAGCTGCTGGTCGAGCGCGGCTATTTGTCTGCCGAGCAACTCGAGCAGGTCTTGGAATCGCAACGCGCGAGCGACCGCTCGCTGCTGCTCGGAGAAATGCTCG
>CAYSXM010000414.1:0-4816 GCA_964434905.1 uncultured Pirellulales bacterium
CCAGAGGCCCCGTCGTACGTCGTTAAGCGACGTCGCCCCGCGGCAAAAAACCAACCGGGCTGCGTAACCGGCTCCCGATTTGCCAGGGCCGCCGCGGAACCATGCGACTGCCCGGCTGCCGGGATTGAGCTAGCCTCTTATCTTACTCCACAGCCGGTCCCGCGACCGAGAGGCCTTGGGCCGGGCGGCGGGGGCCGTGCCCGAGGCCTCGGAAACAGCCGATTCCTCGCCTTCCGGCGGGTTCACTGCCGGTTCGGTGCTCCAGGGGGCGTCGTGCCCTTCGACGGGAGCGTCGGCCGGTGCCTTGGCCGTTTCCAGCGGCGGGGCGGGTCGGAGGGGCCGGCGGTCCCGTTTGGGAAACAGGTCGGGCACCGGATTGGTCAGTGCCAGGCCGGTCCCGTTGGCCGTTTCGTCTGCGGATTCGGCTTCGTTTTCGTTCCGTCCGGGTGGCCGGATGGCATACAGCCGCCCGGGCTCGGGCACGGCGTCGACTTCCAGGCGGACTGGCAGGTACTTCTTTTCCACGGCTTGTTGCAGGGCGTGAACCACATCGGGATAGGTGGCGCCCAATTCGGCCATGGCTGCCACCACCTCGCCCAGTTCGGGCGCCACGGTGCGGCGTTCTTGTTCGTGCCCCACGGCCAGCCGGGTGATTGTTAGCTGGCCGTCGTCGGTCGACTTGAGCAACAGTTCGTGACCGGCTTCGAGCACCAGCGGCAGCACAAACCGGTGCGGTCCGCCAAAACTGACGATTTCGGGACGTACACTATGCGTCAGGTGAATCATCGGAGGTCCGGCCACTGCCAACGGATGGAACGTGAATTGATCCCCCATCGCACGGCCTTTGACCAACGGATCGGCCGGGTTCATGGCCCACAACGCGCGGAACGCGCCATAGCGCGTTTCGGCGCTGGGGCTGGCCAGGAGCGATTGCAGGGCCTCGAAGGCCGTGAAATCGGTAATCGTGCTCAGCGCCGTGAGTGCATACAGCCGGAACGCGGGTTCTTCGGCCGCGGCCTGCCGCAGTACCTCGGTGGCAGACGCCTCGTCGAGATAGGCCAGCGCCTCGCCGGCATGGAACCGCACCAGCGGGTCGTCCGCCGCGAGGCCCTTCTTCAGCACGCCGATCGCTTCCCGACCGATGGCCTCGAGACGCAGCGCCGCGGTATCCGCGGTTACCGGATCGAGCAGTTGCCGCTCGAGTTCGCTCAATCGCTCTAGTCGTTCCGTGGCGGTTTGGCGCAAGGGAATCGCCCGCACCACTTGCATGTAACGCGCCACGTTGTGCTTGTAGCGAGGATGAATCAACAGCTCGATATATTCATCGGACAGCGGCTTGGCGACACCCTGTTTGGAACCTGCCACAAACGTGTGAAATCGCTGATTCACGGCCTTGCCGACGAGCGAGGCCTTGGGAACGGAGCGGTGATCGTTTTTCAGCACCAGACCCAGGTTGCGTGTGCGCAGGGCGACGCCGCCCCCGAGCACGCGACCACGTCCGGCTTCGACCGTGCCATCGGCGGCGTTGGGGTCGAGCAGGATGGGACCCGTGGCCAGGGCCCACAAGGTACCCTCGCGCAGTTGTTGGTTGACACTGGCGATTTCCTTCATCCGCGATTCCATCAGCCAACCGCCGCGCAGGCTGGCCGTTTCGCTGCGCGAGGGCACGCGCACTTCGACGTCGAATCGATCGCCTTTTTCAATGCCCGCCCGCAAATAACCCACCGTAACCACCACCGATGCCGCGCCCGTCGCCAACAGCTTGTTGGGCGATTGGACGCCGCGGGTTTGCATTTCGCTCAGAATGGCCGCCCGCTCGAACGAGGGCGGGGGATCGCTGCCAGTGCCCGGCAGGTTGGTAATCAGCCCGATCGACTCGACTTTAACAGGGTACATGCCCGCCGGGGCGGCCAGGTCGCCCACCAGCCGAGTGGCATCGGTTGTCTCGCTGGCCTCGGGGCTTTGCGATCGCACGGCACCGCCGGCGCAGCCTCCGCCCGAAACCAGGGCCAGTAGGATGAGTGCCAGGGGCCATCGTGGCCCAGCGCCCAAAGGCCGCATGCGAAGTGCCTTTCACTGCCGAGGAATGGTCGGCGTAGCGACAACGATCCATCGTTGTCGAGCGTCGGTACCTACCGACTCGCCGCGCGTGCCAGCGAGCCACGCCAGATTGCTCGAAAAACCGCACACCAAGCGGTGCCGCGCAGCGTGGCACGCCAGCCCGCCGCGACCGCGCTTGGATGCGCGCCGGGACATTAGCCACGCAGGCCCCAGGGGTCAAGAGAAGCATGCCGACAGTTTGGGCGACTGGGGCGACCGCAGGGCTTCGCGAGGACTTGGCAATCTGGTATCGCAGTGGCCTGGCATCTGCCGAGAGCGGTCTAGCGGGCCGACAAATCGACTTCATGGCCCAACTGCAACTGTGCCATCCGGCGATAACGATCGCTCGTAGATAACAGTTCTTCGTGCGTTCCCTGGGCCGAGATGCGCCCGCCCTCGATCACCAGGATGCGGTCGGCGTGCACGATGGTGCTGAGCCGGTGCGCGATCACAAAGCTGGTTCGCCCCCGCAGCAAACGTTCCAAACTGTCTTGGATCAGCCGTTCGCTCTCGGTGTCGAGGTTGCTGGTTGCCTCGTCGAGAGTCAGAATCCGCGGATTGGCCAGTACCGCTCGGGCGATGGCGATGCGTTGTCGCTGGCCACCGCTGAGTCGCACGCCGCGCTCGCCGATCACGGTTTGGTAGCCGCGGTCAAAGGCGGCCACGAATTCGTGCGCGTTGGCGACCTCGGCGGCGCGACGAATTTCGTCCTCGGTGGCGTGGCGGTTGCCATAGGCAATGTTCTGGGCCACGGTGCCGTCGAATAAGAAAATGTCTTGCTCGACAACTCCCAGCAGCCGGCGGTAGCTTTCCACGTCGATCGACCGCAGGTCGACGCCGTCCAAAAGCACGCGACCCACGGTCGGATCGTAAAACCGGGCCACCAGGTTCGAAAGCGTGGTCTTGCCCGCTCCGCTGGGGCCCACCAGCGCCACCAGTTCTCCCGGGCGGACATCCAAATCGACATCGCAGAGCGCAAAATCTTTGCTTTTGGCGTATCGGAACGACACCCCGCAAAACTCCATTCGCCCCGCCACCTGCGCTGGCACCAGCTTGATGGCGCCAGGCCCCGGCGGCATTTCGCGCGGTTCTTCCAACAGGTCGAGCACCCGGTCGAGCCCGGCCAGGTTGCTTTGAAACGTGGTGGCGGTGCTGGCCAACACTGCCAACGGCCCCAACAGCATGGCCAGAAAGGCCAGGAACATGATCAGGTCGCCCAGCGACAACAACCCCGCCGCCACCTGGGTACCGCCATACCACAACAGCGCCGCCGACGCGGTGGGGAGCAAGATCTCCCACGACAACTCGACCGTCCGTGCCCACCACCAAGCGCGCAGCTCTTGGCGGGCCATCAGATCGTTGCCGCGCACGAACCGGTTGGCCTCGCTGCGTTGCCGGCCAAAAGCGCGCACCACGCGCATGCCGGCAAAGGCCTCGGTGGCGTGGCTGTCGACGTCTTGCCGTTGCTTGCGAATATCGCGGTACAACGGTCGAATGCGCCCAATCCACGTGCGGTGGGTGAAGAACACCATGGGCAGCAGCACCAGCGATCCGACCAGCAATCGCCAATCGACCCAGGCCAGCACCGCCAGGCTACCTAGCAATTGCACCACCGCCCGAAACGGGTTGTAAAGCATGCTGAAAATCAGTTCGGCCACGCCGCCGGCATCGTCGCGCAGCAGGCTCGGCACGCCGCCCGACTTGAGCGCGTAAACGCGGTCCAGTGGCAGCCGCACGGCGTGTGCAAACACTTGTTTGCGCACCGCCACCTGCAACCGCTTGGAGATTCGCGTGGCGTGCCAGCGCCCCCACAAGTGCAACAGCGAATCGACCAAAGTGACCACGGTGACCGCGCCCGCTACAACGGCCAAGAATTGCCCAGGCGTGGCCCGGGTGGGCAACCAGGTGGGCCAGCCGGCAGGCATTTCTTGGCCCAGCAAGCCCTGGTCGATTACCAGCTTGGTGGCGGCCGGGGGAAACAGCTTCAAGACGGTCGACACACTGGCCGTGCACAGCGCTACGGCCAAGGCGCCAAAGTGCCCCCGCAGCAAGCCCCAAAACTTCACGAACAGGGTCCAGAACGAGCGCTGCCGCGGCCCGATCGGTCGTGCGTCGCCGTGCGGAGAGCCGCCGGTGCGAAGTTCTCCCCGCGCGCGCCGCGCAGCCAAGTCGGCCAGATAATCGCGAAACCGGGACCGGCTGGTCGACAAGCGGAGCGACATCCAATCTCCTGGCAAATGCCTAGCGACAATATTCGACGAACGAGGCCCGAGGGGCGTGCCCTGGGGGACCATCGCGACGTCGGTGGCGAAACGAGTGCCGTTGCGGCACGAGCGCCCTACGCGCAGGTGGTTCGGCAACGCGCCAAGCCTAGCGGTTGAACTTGCACTTCAAGGAAGGATGGCTACTAGCCGCAGCGTACGCCGTCATTTGACCAATCCGAGGCAACTCACGCTGCACTAGAAGTTGTCTGCCCCGAACCCCTGCCGGGTTCGGGGTCGTTCCGCGTCACCCAGCCAAGCTGGGTCGACGCTCCACTAGCCGCCGGCGGCCTTGAGTTCAGCCAGGTACTGCGCCGTTCCGACCAACCGGTCCCAGTGTTCCTGGATGTACTCTGGCGGACCGCCGATTTGGGCTACCACCACGGCCACGTTTTGCGTGGGCACCATTTCGATGGCGTTCCACGGACAGACCGTGAGCTCGTAGGGATTGGTCT
>CAYSXM010000415.1:0-4814 GCA_964434905.1 uncultured Pirellulales bacterium
CAACAAGAAGTGGTGGCTGCTGCCCATCTTGCTGGTCGTGGCTGGCGTGGGGCTGTTGGCGATGTTCTCGTCGACTGGCGCGGCACCGTTTATCTATACGCTGTTCTAGAACCGGAACACCGTGGACCGAATGGTCGGCAGGTGGTGCACCTGCGCGCGAGCAGCCCACCGCCAGCGATGGCGCGTGGACCGCAGTCGGCTCGTTGGAGCGAGTGTGTCTTTCGTCGCCTTTGCCATGCCCAGCGGATGGCATTTCATGACCACGCAAGACGCGCGCCGGCAAATGGTCGAACAGCAGCTTGCCGCGCGCGGCATTTGCGATCGGCGCGTGCTGGCGGCCATGGCGCGGATCGAGCGAGAACGCTTCTTGCCGGAGCACCTTGCCGCGCTGGCCTATGCGGACTGTGCGCAGCCGATCGCCTGCGATCAAACGATCAGCCAGCCCTACATTGTGGCCCGCATGACCGAAGCCCTCGAACTGGTCGGTAATGAGCGGGTGCTCGAAGTCGGTACTGGCACAGGCTACCAGACTGCCGTGCTGGCCGACTTGGCTGCGGAGGTAGTGACCATCGAGCGGCATGCCGAACTGGCAGACTCTGCACATCGCCGTCTCGACGAGTTGGGCTTCGACAATATCGTGTTTGCAGTCGGCGATGGCACCCGGGGTTGGCTGGCGCTCGCCCCGTATCACGCGGTTTTAGTAGCCGCCGCCACGGCCGAATGTCCCCCCGCGCTGTGGAGCCAACTGGCAGAAGGGGGGCGCCTGGTGCTGCCATTAGGCGCGCCGGGGGCCCAAGCACTGGTCCAGATACGAAAGCGCCACGGGCAACCGGTACTGACCACGCTGGGACAATGCCGTTTCGTGCCGTTGGTAGCAGGGCCCGCTGCCGGTGACTGAGACCAATCGGAGCATGGCTAGACAACGTCTCGGCCATTGCACTGCCGTCATTTCCCATTACGGCGCGCGAAAATGATGGGCCAGGAGCTCAAACACCACGAACACCGCCCGGTTATCCAATACCTGGGCGTGTAGAACGGTGTATTGCACCGCGCTCTTCTTGGCAACGCGGTCTGAGGGGAATCTCGGCAGATGGACCCCATGCACCAGGCGCCGATGTTTACGACCGGCCTACGGCACGCGATTCCGGTTGGGGCGCAGGCGGCTGGCGCTGGGCGGATCGGTGAAGGGTGACTTTTCGAAGCGGTCGTCACCTAGTGCACGGGGGTCGCCAGTCCGCTTGAGTTCATCGAATAGCTGCTTCTCTAGCTGTGCGAGCAGTGCATGGTGTTGGGGTTCATCCGCGACGTTATGCATTTGATGAGGATCGGACGCAAGGATGTAGAGTTCCTCGCGCGGCCGGCGTGCAAAGGCCAACTCGAACATCTGTTTGCCGTCGGCTTGGTTTCGGTGTTCGACGAGCCAGGCCTTCGTGGGGCTTTGATCCATGTCGGAAAAGGTGGCATAGGTATTGATTTCGAGCTCGGCAACGGTGGGGGCTCGAGTGTCGTCGAGGTTGTAGGGATTGCCCATCGGCCATCGTTCGGGCTCGAAATTGATGATTAGAAGATGGTCCTTGGTGCGGAGGGCCCGCTGCGGGTAGGGGAGATTGCCTTCGCGCGCGTGGCCGACGTGCCGTTCTCGACCGGTAACGACAAACGATCGTTCTAGGTCGATCTGGCCGCTTTTCCTTGATCGTAACAGTGGCAGCAAGCTCTTGCCCGTCATCGCGCTGGGGATCGGAAGCTGAGCAACTTCGAGAAACGTTGGGGCCAGATCCATCAGGTTGACAAAATCATCGACCACTCGGCCGGGACCTATTCCGGGGCCGGCGATGGCCAGAGAGACCGCAGTCCCGAAGTCGTAGAGGTTGCATTTGCCGTGTGTGAATCCCGGGGGCCCGTGGTCGCCGCTGATTGCCACCAGCGTATTCCCGAGAAGCTGCCGGCTTTCGAGCAGGTCGAGCACTCGGCCGACGACGGCGTCGAGAGCTTGGATCTCGCCTAGATAGTCGGCGAAGTCTTCGCGGACCTCGGGGACATCGGGTAGGAACGGTGGAAGTTTACCTTGAAGAAGGTCGGGTTCGATGTTCCAGAGTTTCTTGCCAGACCCCTTGACCCATCGCCGATGAACGTTGGTGGGGCCGAGCCAAAAACAGAACGGCTGATCCTTGGGTTTGGCATCAAGAAATGTTTCCAGATTGCGTGTAACTTCTCCGTAGAGTTCGCTCTTGGCCGAGTCGATGTCGCGTCCATCGGCAGCGCGCCGCGTGACCAATTCGGAGAAATCGTTGATGCCTCGGCCGGCCTTTTCGTAGGCGTAGCGCTGTTGACCGAAAGGTGCGTCGACGGGTTCGCCTGGCCCCCAGACCTTGTACGCCTTGCCGATGTGATAGCCAGCGTCACGCAGCAAGAGAGGAAAGGAGGGAAGACTGCTGTCCCAGTCGGGTGCGTGAAGAATAGCACCCGGGCCAGTGCGCCAGAAGTATTGGCCGGTGAGCAGCGCGCTGCGGCAGGGCGTGCAAGATGGAGAACCCACAAAAGCATGTCGAAAGAGAACACCTTGGCTGGCGATGCGATCGATGTGGGGAGTTCTGACGATGTCGTTGGGCGACCCCGGACCATCGGCCCTGGCATAGGCGCTGGCGAAGCGGCCCCAGTCGTCGGCGAAAATGATGAGGATATTCGGTCGATCGTCGGCCAGCACCCGAGATGGGGAGAGTAGCCACCAAGCTGACAGAATCAGACATATTGCCCAGCGCATGGCAAGACACCTCTCAGGGCATCGCACACGGCGTGCGTCGAGTCGAAGGCAACCAAAGGCACCGCGTGCATTCTTACCGTCCCTGCTCGCAGTGCAAGTGAACCCGAAATATTCCTGAGCCTACTGCTGCGGACGCGAACCTATGGCGTCTGCTGCGTCGAACCGCAATCGGCACTGACTCACCTATTCACCCATACGCCGCAGAGCGTTGGCAAAGCCAGTCGCACCTGATGGCGGTTTTCCTAGCAGCCGCAACACCTTCGACTCCTCGCGACGATGTTCATGAACAATCTGGGGTGAAATCCCTGGGGGCAGATTTGTAATAGGGCGCCAACCCGCTGAAGATGGCGGTCTCTATGCCAATCGGAAGAGTCGCTGCGCGTTGCCGCCCAATATTTTCTGCTGATCCGCGGCCGGCAAATTCAAGCTCGCCAGGCAATCGAGAATGAGCTGAGGTTCGACCCAGGGGTGGTCACTGGCAAAGAGCAGGCGATCGGCGCCGAACATGTCGTAGCAGTAGCGCATGGCCGGTGCCAGCGGCGAGACCAGATCGAACCAGATCTGAGGCAGGTATTCGCTGGGGCGACGTTGCAGGTTTTTCGGTCCGCGCTTGAGCACGGCCACCTGGTGATCGAGTCGGCCGATGATGTATGGAAGCGTGCCGCCCAGGTGGGGGCAGACCAGCTTTAGCCCTGGGTATTGATCGAGAATTCCCGCCATGATGATCCGTGTGAGCGCGATCGTGTTGTCGAACATGTTGCCCAGCGAACTGGTCATCTCGTAGCCCTTGACCACGTCGGTGGTCAGCGGTTTGGCCGGATGCAACAGCATGGGAAGATCCAGCTTTTCCGCTCGAGCGAACAAGGGTCGAAAGGCGGGCTCGTCGACAAAGCGGCCGGCGAGGTTGGTGTAGAGCAGAATCCCTTTCATGCCCAGTTGGTTGACACAGCGGTCCAGCTCGACCAGGGCCTCGTCCATGTCGTCGGCCAAAGGCAATACACACAGGCCAATGAACCGGGTCGGATGCTGGCGGACGTTTTCAGCGACGAAGTCATTCAGCGTGCGGGCGACCGCTGCGGCGTCGCGGCCGAACCATTCCGGCCCCGGATCGTTGGTCGACAGTGCGGTGATTTGTATTCCAGCGGCGTCCATGCTCTTCAACTTGGCAACAACGTCCATGTGATTGGGGAGGATCTTGCGGTGCCAGTCTCCCATCTGCACATAACGATCATCCCCCTTGCGGTAAACAAGCGGATCGCTCTGGCGGCGCTCCATCAGCGCCACCACCTGGGGGCAGAACAAATGGCTCTGGCAATCGATGCAGAACGGTTTGCCGGCGTGCGTCGTCGCCGAGGCGGCACTGGCCGAGAGCATCGCAGCCGCCGACACCATGGCGCTCGATTCCGTGAGAAATTGGCGACGGTTCACGTCCGCTTCGCGAGGGTTCATGAGGCTCGTCTCCTGCTGTCACGAGGCGTCAATTCGGCCCGTGCGGTGTGTCGCGATCGTCTGGAAGTCTGGCCGCCGTGTCCGGAGCCCACCAGATAACGAGCATTCCTAATGCGTAGATCAGCGAGCAGGCGGCGCCGATTAAGGAGTAGTCGCCGCCTGCCCGTGCAAAGAGCGAACCGGCCAGCAAAACGCCACCCGCGGTGGCGAATCGCCCGGCGTTCATGGCGAGGCCGCTGCCTGTGGCGCGGACACGCAGGGGAAACAGCTCGGGCAAGTACAGCGGCAGCCAGCCGAAAAACAGCGTGGCCACCAGACCTTGGGCGAAGACGACCGGTAGGAACGAAGGACGCAGCGGCGCGGTCAGTTGGAACATGGCAAGTGTCAGCAGGGTTGCGCCGGCGCTCATGCCGAAATAGGCGGCTCGGCGACCGAGCCAACTTGCCAAGGGCGCTCCCAGAAAGCTGCCGATCGTGGCGCCGAGCGCCCACCAGCCTTGGGTTGCCGATTTATAAGTGGGGTGATCTGCTCCGCCGATCTGGTCGGCCCAGGGAATCATCCACTTGCTTCCCGCCCACGCGCCGATCAGCGGGACGGAGCTGAC
>CAYSXM010000416.1:0-4791 GCA_964434905.1 uncultured Pirellulales bacterium
CAGCGCACGCAGTTGCAGCACCTCAGCCCGCAGCGCGGCGACGTCCGCCTGCCACGTTCGGCAGCCTGCACAATCCGGTAATTCACCCGCTTCACCCGCCATGGTGAGCAACAACTTGCTACGCCGCACACCCTTTGGGCAAGATCACTTTCGCCCCGACCCGGTAAACAAGTACGTGTGGGTTAGCTGGCGCCGTGCTACCCGGAACACCCCGCCAGGGCACACCTCACGGTGTTTCGCAGGCGGCACGTTGCATTCACGTTAACGGGGCGCGAGGGCAGGCGATGGAACCGTCGCGGGGGGTTCTAGACGTTCGATGGTCACGTCGTCGATTAGAACCTCTCCCAAGCCCGATAACGCCACGGTCAAGAACAGTGGCTGCGCGCGGGGTGCGAAGCGATACAGCACGAATTCACGCCAGCCGTCGGTTTGCCCAACTCGTTCGGCCAGCGCCAACCCCGCCAACGAATCGAACACCATGGCCCCCTCGATGCTGCCGGTGACAGGGCCCGGCACCTGAATCCAGCCGCGAATTCGGTACAGTGCGCCGGCCTGGGTCGGAGTGGACGCGCTGGTAACCCATAACGGCGGCGACTCGACTAACCCCGGCGATTGCTGCGAATCGACCGGCGCCACACGCAACCGCAGGCACCCTTGGCCGCCGTGGGCTCCGCTCGTGGCAAGTTCCGCTCCACTTTGCAGGCCGGGATGCGAGTATTGAAAGTGCTGCCACCCAGACCGCACGGTGCGATCGAGGGTCTCGAAGTCGCCGCCAGCCAGCAGATTCTCTCCGGCGCTCGCCCGGGCCAAGCGGTCTTGCAGATCGAATTGCCAGATCAGCGTGCCGAAGCTGACGGCCAGAGGGCTGGAGACAGGCGAGGAGAGCCCCGCGATCGCCTGCTGCCAGTGCTCGCGCGCGAGCATTCGCAGCGGCCGCGTAGCACGCTGTGCTTCGAGAAAGGCCAAGCCGATATCGCCGCCAGCCAGCGCGGCGTCGACACGTGTCAACGAGGCGCGCGCTGCCTCCAGACGCACCGGCGCTTGGGGTAACCGCCGCGACCGCTCGGCGGCGCGGCCGTCGATTTCAACCACCGCGGCCAGCTTATCGGCCGCCAGCGCTCGCTCAAGCTCCACGGCGCGCGGCGCCGTCGCTGTCAGTCGCTGTCGCAACCGCGATAGCACCGCAGGGTCTTGTGTCAGGACCACCAGCGAAGTAAGTCCAAATTCATCGAGTGTAATGCGGGTGCCCCCGGTGACACGTTTCGGGTGCAAGGTCCGCATGCCCGCGGGAGTCACCTCGAAGGCATCGCTCGATTCAGGAATGCCAGGGGCCACAAACGAAACCGCGTTGGCAGCCGCCTGACCGGGTACATACTGGCCGCCCCGCCCCATCCACATCGGCAACATCAAGCGAGCGCGGTCGGTCTGCAACACGGCCGCATATACCTCGGGCACGTTGGAGGGCACCGTGGCAACATACACTCCAGCCGCGATCCAAGGGTCGATCAATTGCAACTCGATATTGATGCGCTCGAGCGTCGTCGCGCGTTGCCGGGTGGCAGGATCGTCGGCATCGAGTCGTTGGCTCGAGGTAAAGACCAGGCCACGCACGCCGGCTGACAGGGCCGCGTGTGTCAACAACCGCACTTGTTCGCTTTCCACGCTCCAGTTGCGGCGTCCGCCGGCCAGCACCGCCAATTGGTCAAGCAGCGCAGGTGCCGGTTCGGTTTGTATTTCAGTCCAGAACGGGGTCCCCGGCCGGGCCAACCGAGGGCGCTCGCGAATCCAGACACAAAGATCGTTCAGCTCCAAGCTACTACCAAGCGCGCGGCGACCACTTAATAACACCGCCCCCAAGCGGCTGTAGCCGCGCAGGTCGGCTTCGGGCGCGGCGAGCAGTGGGCGCGCCACACGCTGGTCAGCCGAGCGGATGGCCTCGACCCAACGACGTGCCTGCGTCAGGTCGGCGCGATCCAGACCTGCTCCCAGATCCCAAGCCAACACACGGTCGAACTCGGCACCCAAGGGCGCTAGCTCGGCGGGGGGTGCCGCTGGATCATCGAGACCTGCTGGCCGCGGTGGCGGGCAGATCAGCCATTGGCCGGTCTGCTGTGCCTCGGACAACAGCGCCGCGGTGGGGGCCGAGTGGACTTTCACTACGTTGAAGCCCACGCGCGCCAACAGCTCGAGCGGTTCGCCACGGTGCTCGATCGCCCGTGGGAAAAACGGCCGCTCGTCGACCAACAGCACGCCTCCGCGAAACTCGATGCGCGGACCGCGTGCTTCGCGCGCGGCGGCGCCTGGAGACCCACCGCTGCTGGCCAGCGAGCCGCGCAGCCGGCGTGCGGCATCTGGAAGCGGCTCGGCGGCCACGTGACCGGCAATTTCCAAGTCGTCGAGCCAGACCTCGGTAACTCCAGGCCCCCCACAAACGTTGACGTAGAACCGATCGACGATCGCTTCACGTCCATCCACCGCCGCGCCGTGTTCCAGCCGCAACAGGCGCACACGATCGCCAACCTGACGCGGCAGGTTGCCGACACTCAGCCGTTGCCAGCTACCACGGTCCGTATAGGCCGTGCCCAGAAGCAGGAATGCCAGCGGTTGGCCAGTGGCTGGGTCGATCGCGCGCGGCAAAACCACCCGCACGGCAGCCTGCAAGCCCACGCGCGAGGCTTTGACCCACACGCCAGGTTCCAACTCATCAATCACGCGCGCTTGAGCCAACGACTGGCCCAACAGAATCTGACTGCCTTGTCCGGCAGAGACGATGACGTGTTCGCTGGGCGCGCCCCGATGGGTGACGGCCGTGGTGCGTTCGTGCTGCTCGACCCGAAAGGGGGTCTCACCGCGCTCGAAAGACCATTGCACCGCGTTGTCCGGTGCCGGGGCGCCCACCACCGGGCGCGGCGGGGCTCCAACCGACACGTGGGGTAGCCACACCAGGCATCCCCACACCAGCGCCAGCAGTGCGCAGCGGCAACGCGCTGGTGCGACGATTCCGAAAGCGGTACGTGCCGTATCCATCCGGCCAGGTCTCGATCGGGGCAGTCCCTGCGCCCGGGAGTTCGATTCGAAGTGCTGCGTCAACGGTGCTCGTATTTCCGCCCGGCAGGCAGGCGCGTTGCTTGTGCGTGGCAGATGTAGCCTCCAGGCCACATGGGCCGCGACCGGCAACGTCGACGCAACGTGTTCTTGTATCAAGAGTTGCGGCGCCAGGCCAGATCGATCGAGGCGTTTTCGCCTCCCGATGCCTCGCATCCTCAAACTCACCCTAGGCTGCAAGGTTTTACAGCATAAGAACTTAGGAATTTAGTCGCCGACTGCTCCCACTCTGGCACACGCACTGCTAGAACAAACCTGGAACACCACTTGGGAGAGACAAGCATGAGCCAAGCCGCCCGGATTGTGAAACCCGCAACCGATGAACTGCCTCGCGACGTGGAGGATTTGGTGGCCGCGGTGGCCAATTTGCCCGCCGAGTACCGGGCTTCGGTCGAGCCGATTTTGCAGCGAGTTGTGGACAGCACTTCCCGCCGCCGTCGGATACTCATGCTGGTGCAAGACGCCTTGACGCAACTGCGCCTGGACATGAAATATCTGTTGTTCGATCTGGAAGCGACGCGGCGCGAGCGTGACGACTATCGCCGACAAATCGAGCAAGCCTAAAATCTCATTGGGCAAGCCGAGCATCTCATTGGGCATGCCGAGCATCACGGGGCCCATGTCGAGGGCACTCGAAAATTGAATAGTGGAAACGTGAACGCGGTAACGTCGGGCAATGCAGCACTGCGGTAGCTGTAGAGATCTGGATTTCTCCGGGCGCTGCGCACAGTTCCGTAATTGCGGTACTAGCGCATACGACACCTGCCTTGGGGAGGTGGCGTAACACCGGCGTAACCGGTAGCGGGGCAACCGTTAACAGAAGCGGGAACCCGCTCATTTTCTGGCCAGTGATTCCGTCGCTATCAGCATCGACTTTTCTGAAAATGTGGCTGTCCCGCTGAACACACATTCGACTAAGAGTCGAGTGTGTCGAACCACTGGTTCAACGAGAAGAAAAAGTCGTTGACCGCAATTTCTTCATTCCAAGCCTTGGCTCCCCAGCCTAGTAGCAGCCCAACAGCCGCTCGGCAATCTCGCCGCTGCGGTTGCCGATTTCGTAGCAGGTGGCGGTCGTGCCGACCAAGGCGTGCAGCCAGGCGTTCTTGCCTCCCACGCGCCAGCCGCTTTCGTCGGGCACGACCCAGGGCGAGCCGCGCACGGCGCGGCGCAGTTCGTCGTACGCCGGCGCCGCTTTTGCCGCCGTGCGCAACACGCTGCGCACGCCGGTGGTCCGCGCGATCGTGATTCCAAACAGATCGTGAAAAAACTGTCGGCACTTGCCGTGCGCCAAGCCCAGGCCCTTGTTCAGCGTGACGAAGGCGGCGTGGGTATCGTGGCCCAGTTGGCTGGCCGCGGCCCCCAGGGCATCGTTGGTTTGCAGCGGGTGTCGGCCTTGCACCCGCGCACCGCAGTCGTGACAACGACCGACATGGATCGTGAACTCGCGATGAATAGGCTGACGCGGGATCTCGGTCTGATACTGCTGGGCCGTGTGCGTTTCGCCCAGGCGACGGCCGCCGCACTTAGGGCACGCCTGGGGCAGCGGTGCTTCGTGCCGCTCGTCGATCGCGTCGGGTTCGGGCGCCGCGCGATGCGCGTGAGGACCATGCCTCCGACCACGCTTGCGGCCGGGCTTCTTCGGTTCCTGCGCCGGGCCTTGCGCCTTGCGAAACGGGGCCGCCTGCC
>CAYSXM010000417.1:0-4768 GCA_964434905.1 uncultured Pirellulales bacterium
AGCAACATGGCTGCCCAGGGCAGTAGCATCCAACAGGCGAGCATTGCCCGACCGATTTCGTAGGGATGACTGCCCAGCGTGGCGCCGGTGGCGCGATGAATCAACCAATAGTGCGCTGCCATCAGCGTGGCCAATAGCGGCGGCTTGCTGGAGTATAGCCGGCCGTCGTGCTTCACCATGTCGATGGTGTCCCAGCCGGGTTGCGAGACGATGCCGTCGATGGCATACGTGCCCTGCTCGACCAGGGCGCGAATGGTACACCACCGGCTACGGTCGTTCGCGCTCAAGAACGGCCGCTGGCGCTGCCAATCGGCACGCCCTTGGTTCCGCAACGCGATTTCCATTCCCACGCGATCGACGGAGTTGACGGCCAGCAGCCTGCCTGTTGCCCCGCCTAAGGCCAAGGCAATCATCAGTGCATACGCCGTTTGGCGAGTCGAGCGGGCGCGTTGTTCCGCGTCGGAGAAGGTTTGCATCGCGATCGGCTCATCTCCCGCGGAGTGGGGCATCGAGAAACCTGGGCCCTCTTGCCAGGCGACAGGGTCAATCGCGGGCCCAGGGCTGACGGCGCGCCAAGCGCCCCCCGTCGTCGCCTTCAAACACCGTAGGTGTTTGCTCGGCAATCGAGTAGATATCGCTGTCGCGCGATTGGTACGACGTGATCAGCTCGGCCAACACGCCGATGGACGTCAGTTGCGCGCCCAACAGCAGCGCCCCCAAGGCATACAGCACCGCCGGCCGCTGATGCAACGGCACCAGGTGCCAATCGGGGCGCCACTGTGCGGCGATCCAATAGCCACCCAAATAGACCAGGCCGAACAATCCGACGGAAAACGACATCAGCCCCAACGTGCCCAGCAAATGCTGCGGGCGCTGGCCGAACCCGGTCAGGAACTTCACGGTTAGCAAATCGAGAAAGCCCTTGACGAACCGCCGCACGCCGTACTTCGATTGCCCAAACCGTCGCGGACGATGATGCACCGCCAGCTCGCCCACGCGAAAACCGCGCGCTGCGGCCAGCACGGGCACGAAACGGTGTAGCTCGCCGTAGAGATGTAATTCCCCCAGCACCTCGCGACGATAACACTTCATGCCACAGTTGTGGTCGTGCAACCGCACGCCGGTCAGCCAACTCACCAGCGCGTTAAACACCCGCGACGGCACTACTTTGTGCCAGGGGTCGTAGCGCACTTGTTTCCAACCACTGACCACGTCGAGTCGATTGTCGAGGGCGCGCAGCAGGTGGGGGATTTCGCGCGGATCGTCTTGCAGATCGGCATCGAGCGTGACCACCGTTTCGCCGCGACAGGTCCGGAAACCGGCAGACAGCGCTGCCGCCTTGCCGAAATTGCGACGGAAGCGAATTCCACGAACCCGGGGATCGCGTGTCGCTAGACCCCGAATGGTGTCCCACGAACGATCGCTCGAACCATCGTCGATGAAGATGATTTCCAGATCGTAGCCTTGTTCCGCCGCCACGTCCGACAGCTCTTGATGCAAAGGCACCAAGCTATCGGCTTCGTTCCAAACCGGCAGGACTACCGACAACATGACGTGCCACACGGGGGCCAAAATGCGAGGGCGGCAACAACGCGGACCCGCTGCCGCGCTCGGTCTTGCCCCGGTTCAAGGAAATCGTCCCCTAACGAACCACTTCGCTCGCCGGGGGCCAGAATACCAGAATAGCTGAAACCGCCAGCTCGAACACCAGCCACACCAGCCGCAATACAATCGGGGCTGCCAAGGCCACCGCCTCGCCCGTGGCGGGAGACAGAACCTGCATCATCACCCCCTCTCGCACCACGGCACCCCCGGGAATCAGGGCAAAAAAGCCCGCGGCCACTCCCCCGGCCACAGCCGTCACGCACAGGGGCAGGCTGCTCGTCCAATGGCCCGCTGGGTGCCCTAGCCCAACCGCCACGCACCACAGACTGCACCCCATCAGGCCCCAGCCCAGCGCGTCGGCCAGCCAGAACTTGGCCAAGGTCGCGGGCCGCACGTGCCAGCGCGCCAGGGCTTGGTCAGACGCACCCACCCGATGCGCCATCTGGGCGATCCGGCGAAAGACCGGTGGTAAGACCGGCAGCACCGCCACGGTCGCCGCCGCCGCCGCCGCGATACGGGCGGACCAGGCCATGGGCAACAGCAAGCACAGTCCACCGGCCAGCGCCGTACCGACCGCCATGAAGGTCAACGTTTCATACACCACGGCCACCGCGGCGAGCGTGGGGCTGACCGTGGGCCCCGCCATGAGCGAGGTCCGAATGACCACTACGGCAGCCTTGCCGGGAACGTACTTTCCCAACTGTCCTAGATAATAGGCACGCACCGAGCGGCCTAGCGAACACATCGCCCCCTGCTCGCGTAAAAGTGCGTGATAAAAATACGCCGAGGGGAGCAGCCCCAAGAGATACAACCCACCCGAGGCGGCCAGCGCCGACCAGTGGATATGCACAGGACGATGTGTCAATTGATCGAGCGCGGTCAGCACGGTGCGGCGGACGCCCCAAGCCACGGCCAACACCACGGCGCATTTCAAGGCCAGCATGAGCCAGGGGCGCCAGGCACGGGCTGTTATTGCGTGCATGGGGTGTGCAGAGGGGAAAAAGAATAGCGTCTTGCCTGAGGGGAAACTTCCAAAGCGGGCCGGGGCATTCTGTGCCGAATCGCACGGCGCCACAATTGCCTTCCGTGGCGTACGGCTCATCCGGTTCGCCCGACATGACTTCGGCGTGGGCCGTGGCCAGGGGGCCGCGCTGGGCGGAATGGCCCTGCCTGGTACAATCGGGGCCAAGTGCGGCAATCTTGCCGACAGCTTGTCGCGTCGGACGCGACCTGTCCCCGAGCCCAGGCAACAGGAGAATTCCACGTGGCGCGGTGGGTTTCGTTAGTCGTGCTGGCGGCCATTGTGGTGGTCACCGCGGGCATGTTTGCCTGGGTGATGGCTCAGTTCGTGTTGCCCATATTTCTGGCGCTCGTGCTGGTGGTGCTGTTTCGGCCCATGCACTTGCTGTTTACCCGCCTGGCGGGCAACCGGGTGCGCGTGGGCGCGGCACTGACCACCAGCGCCACACTGTTGATCGTGCTGGTGCCGGCCATTGGGTTGTTCAGTCGGGCCGCGTCCGACGGTTTGCGCGTCGCCGCCGCGCTCGATCGGCACGATATTGGGCAAAGACTCAACGAGCTGCGCGACGTGCTCGGCTTATCGCTGCCACCCGCCGATGTGCGCAGTGCCTGCGACGAACTGACCCAGGGGCTGTTGGCGCTCCGTCAGGCAGCCGCCAGCGGCGAGGAAGACACCTCCGCCACGAAACCTGCTGAAAACGCGCCGGTATCACACGGGGCAGAGGAACCCACCGCCGGACCGGCAGCGCCCCAGTCAGTGGTAGCGCCCCAGTCAGTGGTAGCGCCCCAGTCAGTGGTAGCGCCCTCGTCGGCGGCAGCGCCCCCGGCCACGCACATCAACGCTGCACCCGCGGCCGTGGCCACCTTGGCCGATGCCCTGGCGTCGCCCAGCGAAGCCCTAGAAAACCTGCCGCGGTACTCCCGAGCCGATTTGCCCACCATTGTGGCCAACCTCGACCGTCAAGCCCAGGCTTTGGGCGAGTTGCTGCAAACCCACGCTCAAGCGAACACGCCAACCGACGATGTCAGCCGTCAGGAAAGCCGGCGGGAACACGAGCGCCTGGTGCAGGAAAGCCTGCGCGCGCTGGTAGCCCGAGTCGAAGTGTTCGCGCCGCTGGCCGCCGCACACGCCACGGCTGCGCCTCCCCAGTCCGCGGGCGTCGGAGAACCGGCCGCGGTGCTCCAGGTGTCGCAAGAATTCGATCGGGGGTTGACAGAAGTGGAGCGCGCCTTCGATCAATTCCAGGAGACGTTGTTTGGCGACCCGTTCATGCATTGGTTGCGCGTGCAAGCCAATCCCGAAGCCGACGCGGTCCGCTTGGAGCAATTGCGGCTGTACATTCAAGCCAATTTGCAGCCGCTGGCGGTGAGCACCACCCAGATCGTTGCGGGTTTCCTCGGCAAGTTCGTGGTCGGCCTGGCCATCATGCTGATCTCGCTGTACTACTTCCTGGCCGATGGTCCGGCCATGGTCGACACCGTGATGCGACTATCGCCACTCGACCGCCGGTACGAAGAGCAGATGCTCCGAGAGTTTGACAAGGTTAGCCGAGCGGTGGTCATGGCCACGCTGCTGTCGGCCGTGGTCCAGGGCCTGTTGGCCGCGTTCGGTTTTGCCGTGGCAGGTGTCGGGGCCGTCGTGCTATTGAGCGTGGTCAGCATGATTCTGGCCATGGTTCCCTTTGTCGGTGCCGCGAGCGTGTGGGGCTCGGTAGCAGTCTACCTGCTGCTGTTCGAACATCGACCGTGGGCGGCCGGCCTGTTGGCGCTGTACGGAACCACGGTCATCTCGACTGCCGACAACGTCATCAAACCATTCGTCTTGCACGGGCAGTCCAATATCCATCCCTTGTTGGCGCTGCTCAGTGTGCTCGGAGGCGTGGGCACCCTGGGGCCAATCGGCATTTTCGTGGGCCCCATGGTGGTCGCTTTCCTCCACGCGCTGCTGCTGATGCTCCAGGCCGAACTTTCCGCTCTTAGCAATTCCGACACCGCCGAAGCTCCACAGGTGCCCAAGTTTGGCCGTGGCAAGAAACGCTAGCATTGGTAGCATTCGCGGCGTGTGTGAGGTGGGCATGGGGGGGCCGGCCGTGGTCTACGCCGCTTCTGTGATTGTTCTCTGTTGGTCGTTTTGCCAGGAATC
>CAYSXM010000418.1:0-4755 GCA_964434905.1 uncultured Pirellulales bacterium
CCCGTGCAGTAACACGATAGTCCAAGCCAGCCCCGACCAGCCTCGCCGACGAACGAGCTCGAACTCGTCGCGCCGCCCGGCTCGCATTCCAGCCTGCATCTCAACCAAGATCATGGTTCATTTTCCTTTCCGGCCAAGCAGCGGACCTGCAAAGAGAATTGCGAGGGAGCCAGACCCCGAGGTTGCAGTTCTCGTCTCCGGACAAGTCCACTTCCCCACGGTCGCTCTCCGTCGGCGCTGGCGCGCTACCAACCCGCCCCAAGCGGCACCCAACAGCGCCAGCCCTCCAGACGCTGGTTCCGGCACTGCCGCGAACCCACCCCCCGGCGCCAAGGGCAGGCCGACCAGCGACAGCGCCACGTCGAACGGGCCCGCCAAGCCGTTGCTCGCGTCGGCAAACAGGCTGGCATTTCCCAACGGGTCGAATCGCACAATCTTGTGGCCCAGATAGTTGGCTACATATAGATTGCCCGCCACGTCGGTCGTCATGCCGATTGGACCTTGCAGACCATCTTGAAAATTGGCGAACAGCGTACCTTGACCATTGGCGTCGAAGCGAAAAATCGAATTTCTCAAAACGTCGGCCACGTACACCGTTCCCAGTGCATCGACCGCCAGACCAATCGGGCTGAGCAATCCATCGGCCGCGTCGGCAAATGTCGTGGCCTGGCCCAAGGCGTTGAACCGCAACACCCGCGCCGTGTCCAAATCGGCGACCAGCAAATTCCCAAGCGGATCGAAGGCCAGATCGAAGGGGCTGGTCAACCCATCGGCCGAATCGGCGAACAGCGAACCTTGCCCCGCGGCATCGATGGCGACAATCGAGCGACCCAAGTAGTTGGCCACGAACAAGGTACCGCCTGCGTCGAAGGCCAGGCCGGTTGGTGTCAGCACGCCGTCGGCTGCATCGGCAAAGATGCTCGTAGTTCCATTCGTCGCAATGTGCACCACCCGGTTGCGCAGCACGTCGGAAACATAGCTGGTACCGTCTGCCGCGGTGGCCAGCGCCAACGGGGCGAGCAAGCCGTCGGCCGCATCGGCCAGCACCTGCGTGCCGGCTGTGGAAAAATTCAGTACCTGCTTGGTGTCGAGGTCGGTAGCGTCCACGGCGTAGGTCAGCCCGGTGGCAAGTTGCGCCGCCAAATCGATAGTAAAAGTCTGGCCGACTGCTCCGAAGGCGGCGCCGACATCGGTGGTAAACCGCAGTTGAGCCGATTTAGTTCCCACCGGTCCGGCGCCTAAGAACCCCAATCCCAGGTTGGCTAAACCACCTTGACCCAGCACGGTGCCAGGCGTGAAACCCGAGAGCGAAAACAAACCGGCGTCGGGCCCAGTGATCGACGCCGACAGCAAGCTCAAATTGGTCAAAGTCACGTCACCACCGTTGGCGTCGACACTAGTATTGGCCAGCCACAGCGGCAAGCTCAACGGCAAGCCAGGCACCGCAAGCCCGAAATCCAGCAGGCTGGCGCTGGACTGAAACACGGGCCCCACACCGATGCCCGACAGCAGGGCCGACACGTTTTGCGGCGCGTTGGTCCCCGCGGCGTGGCCATTGGAAAACGAGGCCAGCACCGAGGTCGACGCCGCGCCGTGTGCCGTGGGGGCGAAACCATAAACCACGCTGGTCGCCGCGCCGTCGGACAGATCGAGACTTGCTCCTGGCGCACTGAACACGCCAGCCGCCGCGGCCAACGTGCCGTGCAAGTTGCTGGTGGAGCCCAAGCCCGCCAGGTTACCGTCGCCGGTATTCGCCACGCTGATGCTGGCCGTGCTGCTGGTACCGATCCGCGTCGGCGGCGCCGCCACCGTGGCCACCTGGTTGATCGGAGCCACGCCCCGGCCCGAAAGAGTTAAATTGCGGTTGCCGCTGTCGCTGGTGACCACCAAAGCCTGGTTATCGCTACCGCGACCGCTGGGCGTATAGCTGTAATTCTTCACCGCCGTGTCGCTACCCAACAGGGGGTCTTGAAACAGCGGATTGAACGCCTGCGCTGCCCCGCCAAACTCGCCGCTGGCCGCCGGGAAATTCAGGCTCTTCACCTTGGTGAAATTGGGGCCGGCGTTGGAGGCCGTCACCGCACCGGTCGCGCTTGTCCCCACCAACACGTTGCCCAAATTGAGCGAGTTGGTCGACAACGCCAGGTTCGCGGCACCTAGCGCCGTGTTGAAAAACTGCCCCTCGGCGCGATTCGCCAAATTTAAATAGCCCGCCGTGTTCAGGTGGATCGGGTCGGTCGTGTTCATCACGCCGAGGGGCGTGGGCAACTGGGGCCACAGCTCTGGAGGATAGAATCCTTGGCCCGGCACGTTGCCGAGCAACCCGTTGTAACCCAACAGGCTGTTGTTCAGCCCAAAATTGCTGATGTGATGTACGCGACGGCTGGCATCGGCCAGTGCGATCTTGCCTTGCTCGGCCTGCTTGAATCCGTCGTTCACAGCCTGGTTCTGTTGGATGTTCAAGAACTGGTCGAGCGCGCCGTTGCCCGTGCTGGCCCGCACCACGCCCAGGTTCAGCCGGATGGGGTCGCCCGAACCGCCGGGAATGGTGTCCCAGATGTTCAAGTAGTCGTACCCTTCGATCACCACCTGCACGTCGGGCCGAATGCTCAGAATGTGGTTCACCACGGTTTGCACGTTCTGTTGAACGGCCGCGTAGACCGCGGGGTTGTTGGGGTTGTTCACATAGAACCCGCCGCCGGCCAGGCCCAGCAGCATGTCGTTGCCACCCGACGAGAGCCAGACAATGTCGGCCTGGGGGTGCGCGTTGATGCGGTTGGTAATGTCGCCCAGCATCGTGGCGTGCTGCGCCGCGGTGCCTCCCATGAACGACTCGTTGGCCACCGTCACCCCGGGATGATACGTCGAGAGCATTGTCTGCAGGGCGTTGCCGAAGCCGGGCGCGTTGACCGCCGATCCGGGCGCCCCGTTGGCAATCAGCCACGCCCAACTATCGCCGATCGTGACCACACGCTCTTGGGCCAGCGTGTCGGCCGTCGACAGGCACAGGGCGAGCGCCACGAAGGCGATCCGTACTAGCCGTCTGTGGAAAGCGCACATGAGGGTCTCCTGAGTGGTCAATCAGAACCGGCTGGTCAACCAATGGGCAAGGCATCTGCCGTCGCGCGGGTTCGCCATCCGCGTTGTTCCGCGCTGCGATGGCCCACCTGCGATTTGCCATGCGGCTGACCCGAGGGGCTGGCCCCATGGTCCCCCAGGAAGTGGCCAATCGCAAGCTCGATTTTCCCCTGTGCCCAAAACACCAGAACCCCGCGCGAAACCCACACCCAAAGGACCGACGGGTAACCGCGGATCGCACTACCTTGGCCCCCAACGACTCGCGCCCCTTGGCACCCAAAAGACGGTACAAGCCATCGAGCGGAGATGTGCGACAATGCCACGTGGGCCGTGGGCCGGTGGGTGGTCTCTCTCCTCTGAGTACTCATCTCAGCTTTGTAGGCCGGGCCTTGGACTGACGAGAACTACCTTTTTCGGTCACCATCAATTTGTGCCATCGAATCCAGCCGCCAGGTGCCACGGGCTTTGCCCAGTGCTCTGGGGCGTATGGGTGAATACGTGAGTCAGGGGTGATTGCGGTTTGACGCGGCAGACGCGACAATTTCGATTCCTCGCGACGAATTTCATGAATAGTCCGGGTCTAACTGCGGCGGTCCGTGTCGGGGCCCCGTGCAAACCCCTCGGCAACCTACCAACAGGCGAATTACCGATGCGGCATTGGCGTAAAGCGATGTGGGGCCTATTGGTAGTGCTGGCCATGGCAATAGTTGGCACCTGGCTCGGCGTCCGGCACACTTTGCGAGGCAGCTTGCCGACAGTCTCCGGAACGCTCTCGCTGCAGGGTCTAACCGCTTCGGTCCAGATCGACCGCGACGCGCAGGGCATTCCCACCATCGAAGCTCAGAATCGTGACGATCTGGCCTTTGCCACCGGGTTCATCCACGCGCAGGAACGCTTCTTTCAAATGGACACCCTGCGCCGCAATTCGGCGGGTGAACTGGCAGAGTTGGTCGGGCCCGCGGTAGTCGAGCGCGACCGCGACGTGCGCCGGCTGCGGTTCCGCGCGCGGGCCAAGGCAGTGATCGACATCGCCCCCGACCCCGAGCGGCGTTTGGTCGATGCCTATACGCAGGGCGTGAATGCAGGTTTAGCGGCCCTGGCGCGCAAGCCGTTTGAATACTACGTGCTAGGGGGCGAGCCTGTACCCTGGCGCGCAGAGGATTGCGTGCTGGTGCTTTATTCGATGTACCTCGACCTGCAGGGCGAAGGCGACATGCGCTTCGAACACAATCTGGGTGTGCTACACGATGTTTTTCCCTCGGCGGTGGCCGATTTCCTGGCCCCCCGTGGCACTCCTTGGGATGCTCCGGTACAGGGCGAGGATTTCGCCGTTCCGGAGGTGCCCACCCCTGACCTGCTCGATCTGCGCGCGCCGCAAGCAGCCAGCGCACCGCTTCCCGACCCGCGGCTGGTGGTCCGCGCGGTTCCCCCCATGGCCGACGACTCGCGGCACGGCAGCAACAACTGGGCGGTGGCCGGCAACCTCACCAAGCATGGCGGCGCGATCGTAGCCGACGACATGCACCTCGATATTCGGGTGCCCAACATCTGGTATCGAGCCTCGTTCGTGTGGCCCGAAGCCGCACCGGCCGACGCAGCCACCACGCCCCCGCTGCAACGCATCACGGGGGTCACACTACCTGGCACGCCTGCCATGGTGGTCGGTAGCAATGGGCA
>CAYSXM010000419.1:0-4755 GCA_964434905.1 uncultured Pirellulales bacterium
CGACTTATGTGGGCTGTCGCTGGTGGACCTCGAGCGGCTGGCAGATGAAATGCGCGACGCGCTGTGCAACTTGGTCAGCAATCGCACCGCGCACTTTGCCTCGAACCTGGGAGTGGTCGAGTTGTGCTTGGCGCTGCACACGTCGTTCGATTTCAGCCGCGACCGCCTGATCTGGGATACGGGCCACCAGATTTACCCACACAAGCTGATAACGGGTCGCTACGACCAGTTCGCCACGATGCGCACGCGGGGGGGCCTGATGGGCTATCCCACGCCGCAGGAAAGCCCTTACGACCTGTTCATGACGGGTCACGCTGGTTGCAGTGTTTCGACCGTGTTGGGGCTGATGTGTGGCGATGACCTCGTGCCCGGCGAAGAAGACCGACACGCCGTGGCCGTTATTGGCGATGGCGCGCTGCCGTCGGGCATTGTGTTCGAGGCCTTGAACAACGCCGGTGGCCTCAAGAAAAACCTGATCGTCATTTTGAACGACAACAAAATGTCGATCTGTCCCCGCGTGGGGGGCTTGGCCGAATACCTCGATCGCCTGCGGATGAACTCGTTCTATACCGGGTTCAAAACCGAGGTGCTCAAGATTCTCGAACGCGTGCCCCTATTGGGCGACCCGGTCGAGCGGTTTCTGTGGCAGGCCAAGGAATCGATCAAGGCCGGTATTCACGGCGGCATGCTCTTTGAAGAACTGGGTATACGGTACGTGGGTCCGATCGACGGGCACAATATTGGGCAACTGCGCAAATACTTGAAATTGGTGAAGGAAACGCCGGGCCCCGTACTGCTGCACGTCGTGACCGAAAAAGGTCACGGCTTCCAACCTGCCGCGGCCGACCCGGTGTTTTTCCACACGCCGGCCCCGTTTATCCGCAACCACGACGAAGTCGTATCGATCAAGAAATCTAGCTCGCGAGCCTATACCGACGCGGCTAGCGAAGCCATTCATGCGGCGCTGCAGCGCAACCCGCGCGTCACCGTGCTCACGGCCGCCATGTGCCAGGGCAACAAGCTCGAACGGGTCCGCGAAACATTTCCCGACCGGTTTTTCGACACCGGGATTTGCGAGTCGCACGCCGTGGCTTTTGCGGCTGGAATGGCCAAGGCCGGCATTCGACCGATCGTCGACATTTACAGTACGTTCCTGCAACGCTCGTACGATCAGATTTTTCAGGAGGTGTCGCTGCAGAATCTGCCGGTTACGTTCCTGCTCGACCGGGCAGGCATAACCGGGCCAGACGGTCCCACGCACCACGGCATGTTCGATCTGGCCTACATGCGCGTATTCCCGAACCTGGTGGTCATGGCTCCCGGTGACGAACGCGACCTGGCCCCGATGCTCGAATTTGCCCTGACCCACGCGGGGCCCGTTTCGTTGCGGTATCCCAAGGCCAATGTCGAGAACCTGCCGCGCACCGCGACTCCGATTGAACTCGGCAAGGCCGAAGTGTTGGACTGGGGACACGATGGCATCTTTATGGTGTGTGGCACCTTGTTGGGCACCGCCATGCAAGCGGCCGAGCGGCTGAGAGCACAGGGGTTGGATATCGGTGTCGTCAACGCTCGATTTGTCAAACCGCTCGATACCGAAATCGTGCTCCGCGCTGTTTCCCAGGCGGCGTTCCTGATTACCGTGGAAGAGGGCTGCCTCCCCGGCGGGTTTGGCAGCGCGGTGATCGAGGCGGTCGGCGACGCGGGCTTGTCTGCGGCAAACATCCGCCGGTTGGGGGTTCCCGACCACTTTATCGAGCATGGTGAACGCAGTGAGTTGCTGGCCGATTTGGGTCTCGACTGCGACGGGCTGGTACGGCACGCACAGGAGATGGCTGCCCGCTTAAGCACCGGACCCAGCGAGTCGGTCCGCCGCCGGGTGAGCTAGCAGCGCCGTCGGATAGGCCAGCCAACTAGAATGTTCGCCGCCAAACCACGACTTTACCCCCGGCGCGATCGCCCCCCCTACGAGTTCGCTATCTGGGTTAGTCGCCCTGTCCTGCGTCTTCCCGACCGTTGACGCCGTCGCTTTGGCGGTGCCGGCCCGCCACGTGACACTGTGGCCGCCTGGTAGCGGGTGGTAGGGAATTTGGCAGAGGGCCCCCTGCCCTGCCCTGCAGTGGCCCAGCAAGGGGCGTGCGAGATAGTTTCCTGGAGAATTCGGATTTCTTCTTGGCAAACCTCGCGCTTCTTGGGTAAATTGGCCGATAGCTTAGCAGGCTAAGCATTAGCCCAATAAACATTCGGACAGGTCGAGTTGTAATAACCCCCCGGGGGAAAACCTCGGTTTCTATTCCGACGGAAACTGTCTACAGGGTCGAACAGCCATGTTCCAGCGGTTTTTCAATTTGCTTGCGGTTCTGGCCAGTGTGCTTTCGGTTGTACAGACGGCCACCGGGGGCGACGTTTCGAGCGCGCCGAACCCTGCCGCGATGGGCCGCGGTTACGAGCTACTGATTGGCAAGGCCTTCGTTCCGGCGAACACCGATCAGGAAGTCTTTGACAACCTGTGGCGCACCTGGGAAGAGCCGCTGCGCTCGCAGGCCGAAGCGGCCTCGCCCGCCGATCGCCGCGCCATGACGCTCTCGCGCTATGGCCTGACCGAAGCACCCGGTCGCGAAGGGGGTGCGCCGCTGCAATATGCACTAGATGAGCAGGGACGCTGGGCAGTGAATTGCTTCAGTTGCCACGGTGGCAAGGTAGCGGGCCGGGTCATTCCAGGCCTGCCCAATTCGCACATTGCGCTACAGACGCTGACGCAAGAAACGGTCGAGACAAAAAAACTGTTGGGGCGCGAAGTGCCGCTGACCGAGGCCGGCGCTTTGTTCGTTCCTCTGGGTGGTTCGAACGGCACCACCAACGCCATCATTTTCGGAGTGGTTCTGGGCGCGCTGCGCGATGCCGATTTAAACGTGCATGAAGATGCACCGATGCCCAAATTGGTGCATAACGACCACGACGCGCCCGCCTGGTGGAATGTGAAGTACAAGTCGCATTTGTATGCCGACGGCTTTGCTGGCAAGGGGCACCGGGCGCTGATGCAGTTCATGATGGTTCCCGAGAACGGCCCCGAGGTATTTCATCGGTCGGAGGCTGATTTTCGAGAGATATCCGCCTGGATCGAATCGCTGGAAGCTCCCAAGTTTCCTTTTGCTGTCGATGCGGAGTTGGCTACGAGAGGCCAGGCCATCTTCAACCACACCTGCAGCGAGTGCCACGGAACCTACGACAAGCAGGTCGATTACCCGCAAAAAACCATTCCGATCGACGTGGTTGGCACCGACGCGGCACGTCTGGCTTCGCTCACCCCGGAAATGCGCGCTTCCTACGAAGTCAGTTGGTTTTCCAACTACGGAGAAAAAAAGTCCATCGCCGACCCCGGTGGCTATGTGGCGCCTCCCTTGGTGGGCATTTGGGCCACTGCCCCCTATCTGCACAACGGTTCCATTCCCACGCTGTGGCACCTTTTCCACGGTGACGAGCGACCGGTTGTGTGGCAGCGCACCGAGAATGGCTACGATCAATCGCGCGTCGGGCTCGAGGTGCAAGAGCTGGAAACGCTTCCACCCGAAGTGAAGTCGGCCAAGGACAAGCGGAAGTATTTCGACACCCGGCTGTTCGGCAAGAGTGCCGTGGGCCATCGGTTTCCCGACGAATTGACAGAGACCGAGAAGGCCGCGGTGATCGAATACCTGAAGACGCTGTAGCGGTTTGGCATCGCCGGTTCGCCGATCGCGGCAAGTCGTGCAGGCTGGCACGGCCAACACGCCAGACGGAATCTGTCGTAAGGAGTTGCTTTCCCGGCCGCGCCGTCGTGTCGGGCTCGACCACCTTGGCTGAACCACGTTCGTGGCGGTATCCTGGGAATCCGCGCACCCCTGGGCATGTTGTCCTGCGGGGCGCGGAAGTTCCAGCAGCGAGACCGTGGATGAGTTTTCCAGACGCCTTGTGGATTGCCGGACAACCGCGTCGCGAGGCATCGGGCGGTCGCCTGACGGTGATCGAGCCGGCCAGTGAAAATCCCTTGGCTGAAGTCCCCGCGGCTGGCCGCGCCGAAATCGACGAGGCGTTGGCGGCCGCCGATCAGGCCTTTCGCCAGGCGCCCTGGGCGCATGCGCCCCCTGGCGATCGCGCGGCATTTTTATCGCGCGTGGCCGCGATGATTCGCGAGCACGCGGAGCGGCTGGCGGTCATCGAGGCCAAGAACGGTGGCAAGCCGCTGGGCAGCGCGCGCTGGGAAATCCTGGCGGGCGCGCGCTGCTTCGAGTATTACGCCGGTGGCGTCAGCCGGTTCGGTGGCGAGACCATTCCCGTGGCTGGCGGCGGTCTCGATTTCACGCTGCGCGTGCCAATCGGCGTGGTGGCTTGTATCGTGCCGTGGAATTTTCCATTCCTCATGGCCTGCTGGAAGGTGGCCCCGGCCTTGGCCACTGGCAACGCGGTGTTGCTCAAGCCCGCCAGCCTGACACCGCTCACCGCGCTGGCGCTGGGCGAGCTAGTCCACGAGGCCGGCCTACCAGCCGGCATTTTCCAGGTGATCGCAGGGCGCGGTGGCGAGGTGGGCGACTATCTGGTCAGCCATCCCACGGTGCGCAAGATCGCCTTTACAGGCGAAACCGCCACCGGGGCGCGGATCCTCAAATTGGCCGCTGACGACATCAAACGCGTGTCGCTCGAGCTAGGCGGCAAGAGCCCGAACCTGATCTTTGCCTATGCCTATATCGAAGCCGCGGCGGCCGCGGCGCCTTTGTCGTT
>CAYSXM010000420.1:0-4742 GCA_964434905.1 uncultured Pirellulales bacterium
GCCTGCCCGAGATCGATTCGCCACCAGGCACCGCACCCCGCGACGCGCCCGGCGACGCACCTTTGGCAAACTATCCACGAGCCACGGCAGCACCCGTCGGTGAATCGAACGGGGCGCCATCCTCAGTGCCCCTGCCGACGGAAGCTGTACCAGAGGCCACCTCGCCGTCGGGCGGCGATTCGCCAACCGAGTGGACAACGACCCCGACGACCGAGACGCCCGAGCCTGCGGCATTGCCAGCTCGCGGTACCAAATTGCGCATTGTGCAACCGAGCGCAGCCGAACCGACGCCCAACGCCGGCGAGCGCCGCGGCGCGTTCCACCCGGCCAACTGGTCGGCGTTGCCCGTGTCACACGCCGGGTCGTCGGCGGGTCAGCAACCTGCTACTCGGATTGCCACGGGTTGGCCCGCGGCTGTCGTCGCCGCGGAACGCACGGTGCGCGCTCCGGTGGCCAGCAGGCCGGCGCTTGAATCGTCTACACCAGGTGGCACACCTCGCTAGCTCGTCCAGCGGTGCCTGGGGGCCAGTAGTGCCTGGACGGCTACGGCAACCAAGACCAAACTTCCACTCGGAAGAATCGCAGCACCGGGCGTGCCAACGCTCGCCACAACAGGTCGGGTCCAATAGTGATCCGAGCTTTTCCGGTCATTTCCGGTACCAGGTCGGTGCGCGACGCGTCGAGTTCGGCGTACACCCAAACGTTGCGCCGCTGGTCATGTACGTGCGCAGATTCAACCATCGCCTCGCGGTCGGATCGCACTCGTTCTTGGTCCCACTTGCGGGCGTCGATTGCCGTCGCGGTCTTGCTGACGACACGGGCCGTTACCAAGTCGCCATGCAGTCCCCACATCCGCAGATGCACGACTTGGCCCGCTTGGACAGCGGCAGCCGCTTCCTCGGTGGCGGCGATCTCCGCCCGCATGCGAGCGGTATCCTGGACCACGGCGATCAGGTCGCCCTGTTGTACAAACGTGCCGGCGCGGGTGCGCACATTGGTTGTGGTCAGCCGGCCCGCTAACGGGGCGGTCACGGTGGCTAGGGAGACCTCCTGGGTGTAGTGGTCGACCAACGATGCGAGACGAGCCACGTCGGCCTCGGCGGCGCGAATTGCCTCGGGCCGAGAACCCGCCTCGAGTGCCGCGAGTTCCTCCCGGGAAGCCAAGAAAATGCGGTGTGCCGAATCGCGATCGAACCGCGCGGTTTCTAGTTGTGCCGGCGAGACCGTGTTGGTCGTCGCCAGCCCCTCGACACGCACCAATTCCTGTTCGTAATACTTTAGGCGGACACTGGCCAACTCCATTTTCTGTCGCGCGGCTTCGACTTCCTCCGCACGGTTGCCGGCGCGGGCCAGATCCAGGTTGGCCTGGGCTTCTTCGAGTTCGTGACGCGTGGCCTCCAACTGGGCCCGCTGTTCGCGCGGGTCGATCACCGCCAGAGTATCTCCTTGGGCCACCGCTTCGCCTTCGCCATGGGGCACTGTGGTCAGAGTTCCGGAAATAGGTGCGCGGATACCGACTTCGGCCACGGGAATCAGTCGGAAGTCTCCACCCACTTCGTGCGAATAAGGAATCCAGCCACACGCGATCAAGCCGGCCAGTACCATCAACCGCACCGGCCAGCGGATGTACCAGCGCCCGCCAGCCCGCACCAACCACCGCCACGCAGGAATCGACATGAATTTGCTCCGCGCCTCATCGGCATACCACAGGGACAGTGCGACGGCGCCGACCACGGCTCCCGTCCCATGCAATTGATCAATCAGCAACCACCCCCCGCCCACCACCACCACCACGGTCACCGTGGCCTTCCAGAGAAACAGGCCCAGGCCATAGCGTCGGAACCAAAAACGCTGCCTCGGCGTGAGGGCCTCGGTGGGCGGGGCGGCCCCCAGCCAACGTGCCACTTCCAGCTTGGCTCGCTCGGCCAAACGAGGTTCACCTGTCCAATGACACAACATGGCGTAGGCATCGGTACGGGCGAGGACGTTAAATCGCAACAGCACTCCCAACACGCAGTGCGGAATCACCAGCAAACAGAAATGGCTGACTCCGGAGCCGGGTTCCGACATGGCCCACAACAACAGCGATAGCCCGCCTACGAGAAACTGAGACCAAATTCCCAGCGTCAGCAACGCCCATTGCTGGCCGGGCTCGAGCCGCGCCAGCGAATCGCCAATGTCGCAGTCGATATAGGGCAGCAGGCGCCGTTCCAGTCGCGGGCCGAAATGGCGCACACGCCCCCCAAACGCGCGGCACGCCATACCCAACAGCAGTGCTCGCGGCAGACTTACCGCCAACAGCACCATCAGGAAAAAAACCGGTATCCGCTGCCAGAATTCCGTATCGTTCGCCAAACCAACGATCTCTTGGCTGTAGCGATCGAACTTTTGATATAGAGTCGTCGCACCCAACAAGGTTAGTCCACCGAGGGGGACCAACCACGCCGGATGCAAGATCCAGCCGCACGCTAACGCCAATAGATCAAAGAAGCCATTGAGCGCCGCGTGCGGGTCGGCGGCCGACAACGGCGCGATGGGCGGACTTGTCAGGCGGAGGCCGCGCCGCACGGTCGCAACCTTCACGCCCGACGGCACGGTCGCGGGGTCGCCGCACAGCCCGGCCGCGGTAACCTGGCCCAAGAACCCTTCGAGGTATTCCGCGGAAATCGGTTCTCCGAAACGCTCCTGATGGCGGCGCGCAATCTCCGCGGTGTCTCGCGTTCCGTCCAACTGGTCCAGCAAGAAGCGTTCGCGCTCTCCTAGCCGGAAGGCTTCCCCTGTGATCGGGTCGCGCAACACGAATTCGCGCGGCGCGATGCGCGTGATTTCCAAACCCGATCGCAACGCTAGGAGTTTCGGCACAGCAGTCGTTCGACAAGCTGGGCCTTCCCTGGCCGGTAATCCTTCGGAGTAGCGAATATCTGGCGAAGACGATGATGCAAGCGCGCCCCGCCGGGCAGGCCACGTGGGGCCCGCGCGAGCCAAAACCGCAAAGCGCCACGCACCCCACACACGGCCGCCTCGAACTGCCCCCTCGAACTGCCCCCTCGAACTGCCGCCGCGCGCCGCCTCACACGTACCCTGGCCACCGGGGGCAACCCGTTTCGATCGGGGCGCTACCAATCGCGCGTTGCGACCAGAGAGATTCGACCCAACAACACCAGCGCAGCGAGCGGACCCGGCGGCGCAGCCCTATGATTGCCATCGTAATTCGACTGCGGCAACGATGCCAGTCGACGTGGTGGCCAGCACGCGACCTAACCCCTTCAGCAATATGTAGATAGCGATTTTGGTGACCACCGTCGGCAAAGCTCTGGAACCAGGCGAAGGCTGCCCCACCGCACGGTCGCCCTCCCGAATACTGCCGGGCGCTACCCTCGCGGGCGTATCCACAACACTCGGTCGCAGACCGCCAGCGGGACCGTGCGTCGCACCTACGCGTTGACGACTGGGACGCCGGGCCGTAACTTGCCTGCCGATTGAACAGCGTCCGCGTGGCGATAACGGCCCAAATGGCGGCGGGTGGTTGCGTTCGTGGGGAGCCTTGAAAGTACAAGTCTCGACGGAACCGTTTTCCGCGGCCGAGTTTTCATTTCCGGTTCCGCCGTGGCCGAGTCCAAATCAGGAGTTGTCATGCACGATGAACTACGCGGTTTAGTGCCTCCGACCGATGTCTCGCGCCGGCAGTTCGTCGTCACGTCGTTGGCGGCCGGCTTTGCCTTGGCGGTGCAACCGGTGACCGCCGAGACCATTTCAACCGACACGGCCGGGCTTGAAGCCGGCGAGGTCAAAATTCCTGTCGCCGATGGCACGCTGCCCGCCTACCGCGCGCAGCCCCAGGGCGCCGGGCCGTTTCCCGTGGTATTAGTGGTTCAAGAAATCTTCGGCGTGCATGAGCACATCAAGGATATCTGCCGCCGGTTGGCTAAGCGTGGCTATTTGGCCATAGCACCCGAACTGTATGCCCGGCAGGGTGACGTTTCGCAAATGAAGAATTTCAGCGAGATTATTTCCAAGGTTGTTTCGAGAGTTCCCGACGCGCAGGTTTTGTCCGATCTCGACGCCACAGTCGCCTGGGCCAAGGCAACCGGCGCGGGCGACGATCAACGCCTGGGGATCACCGGATTCTGCTGGGGCGGCCGAATCGTGTGGCTTTATGCGGCGCACCAAGCGAAGCTCAAGGCCGGCGTCGCGTGGTATGGTCGATTGGCCGGCGAGGCCGATAACCTGCACCCCAAGCATCCACTCGATCTGGCGGAAATGTTGCAGGCACCCGTGCTCGGCCTATACGGTGGCGCCGACGGGGGCATTCCCAACGACTCGGTCGACGCCATGCGCGCGGCCTTGGCCAAGGCCCGTAAACCCAGCGAAATCGTGCTCTACCCCGACACTCCCCACGGGTTCCACGCGGATTATCGCCCCAGCTATCGCCCGACCGAAGCAGCCGACGGTTGGCAGCGGTTACTCGATTGGTTTGTTCGTCACGGTGTGGGCTAGCAGGCCCGTGTACCGAGCGGTTAGAATTGTTCACACCGCAGGTTGGTGGCGGTTTGGTTCTGGCTTGTGGGCCGGCCGCTGGGGGCCCGGTACCGGCATGCCGGAGACTAGATCAGGAACCGGTGCCCCTTCAAACCAGGTGCTCGGGAACCGCTGCTGATTTGATTGGCAGTGCCCCGCGGTTGCGGGAAACCGTCGTGTGGAATTAATGAGTTGATAGAGAGTTCAGGGTTTGCGAGTTCTTG
>CAYSXM010000421.1:0-4740 GCA_964434905.1 uncultured Pirellulales bacterium
CGGGCCCAACGTCGTCGATGCCGGTAAGAGCCAGGAGGTCGTCGATGACGTGGCCCTTGTTGTCGACCAGCACGACCGACTTGGCGGGGTCGGCTGCCAGGCAGCAAGCGGTATTGACCGCCAGACTGGTGGTGCCCACGCCGCCGGTGGCACCCGCCACGGCGATAACCGTGCAACCGCGGGCTTTGGCGGCTCCCTTGCCGAACTTCAGACTGCTGATTCGTTCTAGCGACGCGACAAGGTCTTCGAGCTGCACCGGCTGGGAGAGAAACTCCTTGGCCCCGGCGCGCATGGCGCGCAGAATCAACTGCCCATCGGATGAAGAACTAACGACCAGGATGCTGCACGAGGGGACATCGTGCGTCAGTTTTTCAACCAGGGCCAAGGCCTTGTCGGGGTCGGAGTCGACCGCGACGATTCCGATGTCTGGCTGCGTTTGGCCCACCACATCGGCAAAGAACTCGTAGCGCGAGCTTTCCGCATCGAGCCACACCAAGTCCATGCCCAACAGCATGTTCTTGAGCAACCCGCGGCTGCCATCGTGAGGATCGACGAGCGCTAGTCGCAGTATGTTTTGCATCGGTGTAGGTGCGGACTAAGTACGGGCGTCGTACGACTGGTCGAACACCGGACGGCCCAGCGGGGGTGCGGCATGGGTCGGCCTAGTTGCCTGGCCCCAGCGGAAAGCAGACGCACCGAAGCATTCTTCGGGCTGCACCACGTTTCAACGGGGATAGGAATATGTAGCTTAGTTTTCGACGTCGTATCCGCTGGGACCAACCAGGCCGGGTTGGGGTTGGGGTTTTCGCGCCGCGGGAGACGTGTTGCGCGGGTTCTGACGATTGTCTCGACTGCCCCCCCCATTCCCGCTGACGACTGGAGCCGCACGGCGGGTGCTGGCGGGGCGGGCCGGGGTGCGGGTGGCGGCTTCCGAGCGTGCGGCGTCGGCCGGTTGGGGCAGTGGCGCCGGTGGCGTCGGCACCACTTCGCGTGGCGCGCGGGCAGGCCGCGATTCGATGTGTACCTCGCCAGAAGACGAAGCGTCTTCGATGACACAATCGCGTGAGGCGGGGTAATAGTCGTTCCAGGCCTCGTTCTGTTTGGGGGTGCGCCGGTTGCCATCTTGCACATGGCCCGGCACCTCGACGTGACCTTTCAAGTAGAAGTCGATTTCAGTCGGAGATGCGCCTTCAAGACCTGGCCCGCCCGGCGGAACGTCCTCGCAGGCCATGGCGGCAGCCAACTGCGGGGTGACCATGATCAACAACTCAATCTCGTTGGTACGCTCGTTGGTTTTGCGGAACAGCGCGCCGGCATAAGGCAGATCGCTCAACCAGGGCAGGCCGCGCGTTTGGGTTTCCATACGGGTTTGCACGAGACCGCCCAGGGCCAAGGTTTCGCCGGCCATCATGTCGACACCCGTGTCAATGACACGCACGCGGAAGCCGGGAATGCCGGAGACCGCGATGCTGGGGTCGATGTCGCTAATTCGGGGCCGTACTTCCAGTCGCAACCGGCCGCCACCGCGCACAATGGGGACGAAGTCGATTTGCGTGCCAAACGGCCGGAAGGTGACGTTGGCGGCGCCCAAACCACTGGCGGGCACGGGAACTTCCCCCCCAACATTGAAGTAGGCAGGTCGACCGCTGACAGTAACCAACGTGGGTTCGCTGAGGGTCTTGGCCAGGTTCTTTTGCACCAGCGAGTCGAGCACACCAAAAAACGCCGTGTTACCCGACACGATGCCGAACGACGCGGTGGGTTGCAACCCGGTGCTGGTCGCGGCTCGGGCGCCGCCGGTCGCTTCCGCGCCAAAAGTGGTGCCTGGAGGGGGCGCGCCCGACGAGGAACTCGCACCGCCCGTGGCCAAGGCCCCGACCAGGCCGGAGACGCCCGTGGCCAGGAAATCGTTACTGTTGAACAGCCCGAAATCGAATCCCGCGTTGCGGATTTTGGTGCGAGAAACTTCCATGACCTTGACATGCAGCAGGACTTGTTGGACGCCGTCGATGGAAATATTGTTGATCACCTTGGGGTGAAAATCTTGCGCGATTTCGATGATCTGTCGGACATGGCTGGGTTGGTCGACATAGCCCGTGATGACCACGCTGGTGGGCAGTGGAATGACCTTGAGCCGGGAGTTGGGGAACTGCGACGCCAGCAGCATTTCCAGCTCTTGTGCGTCGCCGTAGACGATCACGTCGACGGTGACAATCGACTCGTCTTCTTTCCACAAGTTGACCTGGGTCACGCCTGGTTTCTTAGCGAAGACCTGGACCTCGGTCGCGGAAAGGATGTTCAGTTCGAGCAGATCCGGGTTGTTCACCTGGACCTTGGGAAACGGCGCATCGAGCGTGAGAATACGGCTGGTGTTGACCGTCATCTCCATTCGCTGGCTTGGGCCCTGCACGCGATAGAGCAACGATCGCCCCGCGGTGGCGGTTGGAAGCGCGGGTAGCACCGCGGCCCGATTCTCTTGCGCGCTGGCAACTAGCGGGGGTGCGAAGGCCCCCCAGACCAGCAACAGCGTCGCCCAGCAAGCGCGGCCAGAATGGTAACTCGACATCCTTGCGTTCCTCGCAATATCCCTATTGCGTCGCCTGCGCCGGCCATGTCGGTCGCGGTGACCTGGTGCCGGGTGAGAGCCTTCCGGAGTTCCAACTCCGGCGAGCGGCGGGTCGTGCCCGCTCCTTGCTCTCGGCTGAGGCGTGGGGAGTTTTTTTGGGTGATTTTCCTGGGGGGTAACAAGTCCTAGTGTGGTTCGAGCGGTGCCAGGCGGTTTCGTAACGGACGCCGGCGCGAACGTGTCTGGGGGCCCTGTGCTAGGCGTCCGGCTCTGCGGGACCCACCAGGGTGGGCTGTGCGTCGGTCGCGGCTTCTGGTGCCGGGGGCGCTTCGGTCGCGGCTTCTGGTGCCGTGGGCGCGCCGGGGGCGGCGGGGGTGTCTCCACGTTCGGCAGCCGCTTCGGCTGCTTGATCCGCGTTGGACTGGTTGGAACTGGCGTCGGGATTCGACGGCCCTGGTTCCATGCCCGACGCGTTGCCATCGCGTAGCGGCTTGCCGTTGACTAGTTCAATTTCCTCGATTTCGCTACCGCGGATGATGGTCACCCGGCGCACTTCGGTTGTTCCGGTCTGAGCGACAGGAACGGGGACGGCCGTCGGCGCGGGGTCACGATTGGCGTTCAATAGGCTGAGCAAGGGGTTGGCGTCCGCAGGAGGCTTCTCTTGCATCAAGTTCTCGTTGTTGCGGTCGGTCGCCGTGGGATCGCCGTTGAGCAGTGAACTGGCCAAGGCGCCGGTGGTCGATTCCTGATCGCTGTCGTCGCGACTGCGCAGCGAGAGTCGAATCTGCCCCATCTGGCTGGCGAGCATGGCATATTCGGCCTGTTCGGGCGTGACCAAGAGCGAAACGGTTGTGGCCTTGATCGACGATTCGTCAGGGCCGCGGAGTTCTTCCTTGTAGACATCGTTCACGGCGAATACGCGGATGTCTTGCAAGACGGTCTTGGCGATGGGGTCGCTGACCCCGGTCGTTCCATGGACATAGACGACGATATCCACGCGGTCGCCAGGCAACAGCAAGCTGCTACCGCCGGCCACGTCGTCGACGCGGACCGACACCACGCGCATGCCCTTGGGAATGAGCGAGGTGGGGCTGAAACCGGTGTCGGAATTGACCAGTTTCATTTCCAGGATGGGTTCGCCGGGAAAGATGGTGGTTCGCGCGAAACGGCCTTCGACGCGGTCGATGTCGCGGATGGCCCCTTCGGGGATTTTTTCCTTGGGCCATTCCTCCAGCTTGATCATCTGGGCGTCGACCAAGTGCCGCGCAGAGATTTCTTGCATGGCCACGAAGATGCGTTCGGTTTCGGGCCCCGCCGCGGCGATGGCCGTACGGCGATTCGCGAGCACCTGGTTGATGCCCATGGCCGCCACCAGGCCGCAACCCAGTGCCAGCGCCAGCAGGATCAACGACTTCGGACGCATGCCATTCCCCCGCTTCCACAGACGATCCAGCGTCGCGACCTGGCCGGTCGCGGGCTGGAGGCTAGTTGGCTGTTTCTCGCCGCATGGTCGAGTTGGATGTTAGGGTTCGTCCGCCCAGGAACATGGGTGAAGGAAGCCAACTGACCTGACTGTATGGAATCGAAACCGACACTGTGACGGGCTGGCCGGCGGTGGCCGACGTTGGCGGATTGGGTGTGACCGCGACCGAGGCACCTGCGACCGAGGCTCCTGACAAGTAGGTACTTACCGCGGTGGTAACTTCGGCCGTGGTTGCCCCGTCGAGCACCGCGCGGCGGGCGCCTTCGCGGGCAGCGTTCGTCAACAACTGTTGGACCATGACCATGCGGCCGTATTCGATCATGCCGAACACCAGCAACATGAACACCGGCGCGACGAGTGCAAACTCGACGGCCGAAGCCCCTCGTCGGTTCTTTCGGCGCGCGCGGCAACCTTTCTCCACCCCGAGCGAACGGCCCCCCGTGGTCGGGGGATGTACCGCATTCGGGTCGTGACGATCGGGCCGATCGGTCAAACCTAGTAGCATGGGTAGTCTCACAGCAGCATCCCCGTCCAGGCGAAATAGGCAATCGTTCCGATGGCGATCGGTATGCCATAGGGCAATAACATCATGGAAGGCTTGCGTTCGGCGGCAATGACCGAAAGCTGGTTTGGATCGCGAATGGTCATGATTTCGCCAAGGATCATGACAAACTGGTCGCGGTGTTTGGTC
>CAYSXM010000422.1:0-4726 GCA_964434905.1 uncultured Pirellulales bacterium
CGAATGAGTGTTTGGCACCTCCGACGGAAACTGGCGAAAGGTTTGAATCAACCGGCCGCAACCATCTCATGCTGAGGTTGCTTATCGGCAAAATGGCCAGGCGGGTGCGGCGAAAAATCGACCGCGAGCGACCCTTTTCCGCCACACCCGCCCAGGCTGCAACCCAGCACACCAAATCTAGCTCACAATCTGCCTGCGTGCGTCGTGCGGCGACGAATTTCTAAAGTTCTTGATCTCGCTGACGGCAGTGCCGCGCGCCCATTGGCCGGCACGGGGCTGGCAGTCCGTCGCATTCCGCAGCGGGCTGCTAGCGAGGTCTTGGCGGCACAGGGTCCGCGGAACGCTCAGTTGTTTCTTCCCCGGCAAGCTGGTCGCACAGCCGCTCGACGGCGGCCGCCAAGCGCTGGGGTGTGTCGTACGACCCATCGGCAATGGCCGTCCGAATCTCGGCAATTCGTGCTGCTCGATCGTCGTCTTGGGAAGGTGTGGCCATTCTGCCAGACTAGCCCGCCGTGCCCAACGCGACAAGCAACCGACCAGGTTGGGGGTTCCTGGCCGGTTGCCGCCTGCGTCGAGGCTCCGTCGCGCGCGACGGGCGATGGGGACCCGGGTCTGCAACTATGGCAACTTGCTCGCCATCGTGGCCGCCCAAGATTTGACATGGGCACTGCGGCCACGCATGAGCTGCGCAAGCACCGTTTCGGCCCGGTCCGGAGCAACCGTGGCGAGCGCTGCGAACAGTGCGTCGGCCTCGTCGCTGCCGTTGATGGCCGAAGTGGGCAGGTCACCGTCGTCGAGTGCTTGCAGCCGCGCGACTACAGCCTCGGTGGCGCCGGCAGCTTGATACTCGCGCACCGCCTCGGCCGCCCAGATACGCACCGGGCGGCTGGGCGACGCAAACACTCGCGCCAGCGTGGTACCCAACCTCTCGGGTGCAATCGCCGTGATCGCCCGGGCAGCAGCGTCGCGGTCGGCATCGCCGTCGAGTCCCGTGCCATAGGGTGCTTCGAGCAGCATATTGCCCAGTGCCGCAACGGCTGGTTGTACCTGGCGCTTGCCGAGCGCCGCTGCTGCTTCGGCCCGGGCGTCGATATCCGGATCTCCAAGCTGAGCCACGAGCAGCCGTTCGAGTGGTGACAGCCCTTCGAGATGCACTTCCTCGAGGACGATGGCGGGGGGTGATTTGACTTCGATCTTGCGTACGCTGGCCAGCAATTGGTCGGCCGTTTGAGCATCGTAAAACGCGCCGCGACCGGCCGTGGCGATGTTGGCGACTTGGCGCGATTCTTCGCCGCCCAGGCCGAAGCCAATCACGTTGATGCCGCCGCGCAGGTGGGGCAAATTCTCTACCAATTGTGCCGCCACGGCAGCGGGGTCGCCGTGGCAGCTTTCCATGCCATCGGTTATCAGGATGATGCTCGACAGGCCTTGAGCTGTTTCCAATTGCGCCCCGGCCAATTCGAGCGATCGCGCGATGGGTGTGTGGCCCACGGCCTTGAGTCGACCGATGAACTCTGCCAATTCGCGCTGATCGGCTGTTTCCAGCGGCGCCAGCTCACGCACCACGTCGACCGCGTGGCACTTGCGCGCCAGGTCGGTTCCGTAGACGATGAGCGAAAGCCGGCGACCCGGTGGAATTCGCGAAACCATATCCAGCGCCGCGCGCTGTGCGGCTTGCCATTTGGTTCCGCCGTCGGGCAAGCGATCGTTCATACTTCCCGAGCAGTCGAGAATTAGCACGAAATCGCTGGCATCGTCTCCCGAACCCACCACGGGCGCCGGGTTCGCCAGTGCTTGCAACAGCCCTTCGCTCGCACCTGCGGCGCGCAGCCGGTCGAGTTGCTTTTCGCCCAGTACAAACCGCGTGGGCGAATCGGCGACCAGTTGCTCGAGCTTGGCTGCGGGAACTCCTAGCTCGACGTATTCCAACAATTGATCGAACGTTACCGCGCGGGCTTGCTGCGCTTGGGCATCTGGCGACCAGTGGCCCCACCCCCATAGCAGCAGGGCCACAGCCACGAATCGAATCGGTGTGCGCGCACGCATTGCAGCAACTCCTAGCGGCGAGGGAAAACGAATGACCGATCCCACAGTGGGCGCGGTATTCCGATAGCCATGCCTGCGCAGCGGCGATCGGTTCGTTACACCCCCCTAGCAAGGCATGGGCCGGGTTCCCCGGGCTGCTACCGCGACTGGCGAACGAATTTTTGGATACGCTCGCCCTTGATGTCGCCGGCGTAGATGCTCCCCTCGGAATCGACCGCCAGGCAGTGAACCCAATCGAGCTCTCCGGCCGGCGAGCCGGGGCCATTCCCCTTGGGCACGGTCCACAACTGGCACAGTTTGCCCGTGCGGTCGAGCCGCATGAACAACTGATCCTTCGGGGGGCAGCCCAGCACTTCGTCTTCCGGGCGCCAGCCCATGGGGGACGAACCGCAGACCCAGATGTCGTCGCCGGCGGTTATCCAGAAGCCCCAGGGGGTCAGCAAATCGTTCCACACGTCGAGCAGCTTGCCCGTCTCGTCGAAGATCTGGATTCGCACGTTGTTGCGGTCCGCCACGTACAGCCTGCCTTGGCTGTCGCGCGCGATGGCGTGGGGCGTGCTGAACTGACCCGGTTGCACGCCCATTTCTCCCCAGGCCTGGACGAATTTGCCCTGGCCATTGAATTGCACCACCCGGTTGTTGCCATAGCCGTCGGACACGAACACGTCGCCGGCGGGCGTTACCGCCATGTCGGTCGGTTGGTCGAGATGCGTGGCATCGCAACCGGGCTTGCCGGGTGTGCCCAGGGTGAGCAGCAATTGCCCCTCGGGGGTGAATTTGCGCACTACGTGCAAACCGACGTCGGCCGCCCAGATCGCGCCATCGGGGCCGATTTTTAAGTGGTGTGCCAGATTCAATTGCCCGGTGCCCCAGGTGCGCAGTAACTGGCCTTGCTTGTCGTACACCCGCACCGGTGGTTCCGCGCGCACGAAGACGAACACGTTGTCGTGTGCGTCGACCGCCACGCCGGGCACGGCGCCCCAAGCCAGGCTTTTCGGGTCTCGCGGCCATTGGGGGTCGACTGCGTACCTCGTGGCCAGACTCACTCTTGGGTAGTCGGGCTTATTGCCTTTCTCAATGGTTGGCGCCGGCTCTACGGCGGCCCACACGGCAACCAACGGCACGGCCAACGCTGCGAGACAACCCAGAGTCCGGACTAGCCGTGCGAACATGTTCGTTTTTCCTTGTTGCTGTGCGGCGCCACATGGTCGCATCTTCGCGGCCTCGCGCGCGTGGGTCCGCGGCCGATTCTAAGGTGGCCACGGGTAGATTGCGAATTGCCTCGGACGTTTGGCCTGGTCAACTTGCTAGGGAGCCGCTGGGGGGTTCGCGGAGCGATACGCGCGGCCCAAGCGATATAGTTCACGCCGCTCCGTACCGGCTTGTGCGTTTGCGGATTGTCCGGCGTTGGTCCATTGGTCGATCGCAAGAGTTTCAGCGGCGACAGCCTCGTCGAAATGTCCGGCCTCGGCCAACGCGGCGGCCCACGTATCAAGACGTGCTGGCAGGTTAGCCCCCTCGCCCCCGGTGGCCACTTCCGCCCACCGCACGGCCTCGGCCCCTTGGCGCACGTCGTCGTGTGGCGATGTGGCCAGCAACCAGGCCAGGTTGTTGGCCAGTTGCGCCGCGGCCGGCGCACGCGACAGCCCTCCGCGATAAACGGCCACCGCTTCCGCGTGTTCGTCAAGCGCCACGAGCGTCTCGGCCAGCGTTTCGCACAGCGCCTGATCGTCGGGCAGTTGATTCCAGGCCTGGCGCAGATGCGCCACTGCGGCGGCCGCGTTGTGCTGGTCGAGCAGCACGGCCGCCAGCTCGCGGTGCAGCGCTGGCGAGTCGGGCAGAAGTGCCAACGCCGTGTGTAGAGCCTCGACCGCGGCGGCAAGGTCTTGCTTTGCACGCAGGCTGGTTGCCTTGCGGTGCCAGCTATCGGCGACGCGCCCTCGGGCCATGGCGGCCGCGTCCGGGGCACGACGTCCGGCCGTTTCGCTGCGGTCCCAGGCCGCGCGCACTTGTTGGGCCTCGGTCGCATAAAGGCCTACCCGGTGATCGCGTAGTTGCAGCAGGAATAGCTTCTCCTCGCTGGCCATCTTGAACGGAGTACCGGTGTCGTCACGCAACGGCATGTGGCAGTCCAGGCAGTTCACCAGCAGTCGGTCGCCCAGAGCGACGGCATCCGGGTGCTCGTCGGCGCGATGGCACGACTGACATCTTTGGGAGAACACGGCCAGCTCGCCGCGCTCGTGCTGGTGCGGATCGTGACAGGTGGTGCAGGTCATTTCTGGGCTGGCCTGAAAACAGCGCGACAGCGCCAATCGCTGCGCCTGGTTCGAACTATGCACCAGCGACGAGGTGTCGCCATCGGCAGTCAAATCGACATAGTCGGCCAAGGGTTTGCCCGGCCGATAGCTAAACGCCGGCTGTCGCAGCTTGCCGACGGCACCGTGGCACTGCGCGCAAACTTCAATCTGGCGAACGCGATCGAGCCGCCGCGGGTCGACAATCTGGTGCGGTTCCGTAGCGTCGGCATGCTCGGAATGCCACGCCACATGGTCGCGCGCCGGGCCATGGCATCGCTCGCAGGAAATGCCCAACACAGACCCTTCGCTCCGATACCGGTTCGGCGCCTGGGGGTCGTGCGAAAAGTACGTCGCGTGGCATTCCAGACAACGCGGCGTAATCG
>CAYSXM010000423.1:0-4725 GCA_964434905.1 uncultured Pirellulales bacterium
TGGCCTCGGGGGCACGACCGGCCCGGGCGAGCGCGAAACCGAGGTTGAATTGCGCCAGGCCGAAGTCGGGTTTGTGCCGGACCGCCTGCTCAAACCACGGAATCGCGTCGGCCGCACGCTCCTGACAGAGCAACGACATTCCCAGTTGGAACAGTCCATTGAGCGATTCGGGTTCGAGGGATAAGACACGGCGGTAATCCTGCTCGGCACCGACGCAATCGTGGCGGAGGTACTTCCAGCGCCCCGCGAGCAGTGAGCCGTTTGGCACGTGTCCGCTAGCATAGCGCTCGGGTGGCCCGGCGGGCGGTTGTTCAAAGGCCGACGCCTGCATTCCCAGCGGTTGCAGCACGCGATCAGTAAGAAGATTCGCGAACGACTTGCCGGAAACATCTTCCAACAACTGTTGCAGCACCGTGTAGCCGCCTCCCGCGTAGCGAAAACGAGTCCCTGGCGCGAGGTCTACTCGGATCGGTGCGGTGTTGGCCGGCGGCTGACCATCCAGCACTTCGAGCAGCGTCGGCACACGGTCCGCGGTTGAATAACCTGGGAACCCCGAGACGGTCATCCCGGCACCATGGCACAGTAGGTGGCGGAGAGAAACCGGCGACGTTTCCGTCAACGCGTTGTCGGGAATTTTCCAACGGCGGAGCGTGGCATTTACCGGCGCGTCGAGTGCCAATTGACCGTCGCGAACCAGCAGCATCGCGGCCGTGGCGGTAATAGGCTTCGAAATTGATGCCGCTTGGAATCGAGTCTCGGCGGTCACTGGGCGGGTGGAACCTTGTTCACACAAGCCGAACCCTTCGGCCCAAACCAGTTCATAGTGGTCGAATACTGCAATGCTGGAGCCAATCACCTTGGCGCGGCGCATGGCGTCGAGCACGCGCTGTCGCAACGCGCCGACACGCTGGTCACTGGCTACAGGGTCCGCATTTGCCGCGTGTGCCCAGCCAATACAAAGCACCGTCGCCAGCACCGCGCCCAGTCGCCAAGCTGCTGGCACCGGCCCCGGGGTCCTGTGCGCCATGTGCATTGAATGGCGGTTCAACGGCATTTCGTCTCGATCCTGTGTGGTTACGAGTAGGGCGCTATCTGAGCCGATGGGCGCCGCTTGCACAGCCTCGTCGCGTGCGCCGGGTAGACGAATCGGCAGGGCTCGGAAGGCCGGGATTGTAGGCTTCCGGTGCGGACTAGACCACCGGATTGCCAAGGACGCGGAGAAATTCGCGGATCCAGGCCGGGTGTGCGGGCCAGGCCGGAGCGGTGACCAACCAGCCGTCCACATGCGCGGCGGTCAGATCGGGGCTAGGGGGAACCCAGGTGCCACCTGCCTGGACAATGTCTGGTTCCAAGGCGGGATAGGCGGTGCAAGACCGGCCCGACAAAACCCCCGCGGCAGCCAATATTTGGGCGCCATGACAAATTGCCGCGACGGGTTTTTTCGACTGAGCGAAGTGCCGCACAATTTCCAGAACCCGGGTGTTCAATCGCAGGTACTCCGGCGCCCGCCCTCCGGGAATCAGTATTCCATCCTGTTCCTCCGGGCGGATGGTCGCAAAATCGGCCGTGACGCGGAAATTGTGTCCTCGTTTTTCACTATATGTCTGTTCGGTTTCGAAATCGTGAATAGCCGTCGCTACAAACTGGCCGACGCACTTGCCGGGGCAGACGACATTCACCCGATGCCCTAGAAGCAGCAACATCTGATAGGGAACCATGGCCTCGTAGTCTTCCACGAAGTCTCCCACCAGCATCAAGATCTGTTTGGGGTACATGCGTTTCACTCCAAGTTTCCGCGTGCCGCAGAATTTCAGCCGTTCGGCTGCCACGACGGCGGCACCGCCAGGCCATGGGCCTTCATTCGGTACGATCGGCACACCGCGACGCGGCGAGCGAAACCATGCCCGCATGGGGTAAACAATAAACTAGCGAAGCGTGGCAATCTTTGTCGATACCACAAGACCAACAGCCTGCTTCGAAGTTCGCCTGGGTGGTATGGCCCGCGGCTCGCCAGAGGGTCTGCGGTTGGGTCGTTGGCCAATTCGCATGCAAGAAAACTCGAGCGCTGCTGGCTCCACGTGAACGCCCAGACCAACCACTACTTGCTGTTCACCACGGCGAGCAAGCACGACCCCCGCGGCGACTGGCGGTTCGTGGTGCAAACGTCCGACGGAGCCGTGGTGCTCGAAGCGTTCGATCGAGAGCCCGAGTCGCAGGGCGAACGCCTGGAACTGTTTGCCGTGGTGCGTGGGCTCGAATCGCTGGACAATCCTAGCAAGGTTACCCTGGTTAACCCCACCAGCTACGTTCGACGCGGGCTGTCCTATGGCCTGTCGGAATGGCGCCAAACCGGCTGGATGTGGGAGCGATACGGGCAAATGGTCCCAGTAAAGAATCGCGACCTTTGGCAACGGTTGGATGTGGCCTTGCACTTCCATCAGGTGGAATGTCGTCGCTGGCGCTTCGACCCTCCCCACGCCGGGCACGAGCCGCTGGGCACTTGGGGGCGAGCTGCTTTGGCCGCGCAGGGGACCTGCGGCGCCGCGGCTATGGAAGCGACGGTCGAGCAGCAGTGTTCAGGGGGACATAAATTCGCGCTAGGCGTCGAGTGTCGATCCGCGGAGGGCGCGTGCTTGGACCCGCCCCGCGCCGCGCCATCGGTAGCGCCGCACTGTGGCGTCGCGCCGATTCCCACGGCGCTTGCGAGATCCAATAGCTCTCCCGGAGAGCTTGAGCCTGTGGCGGCAACCTGGCTGCCAGCGGCGGGCCTGGCTGGCCAGTGCCAAGGCGATTATGTCGACAACGATCACGACGACACGTCGCCCACAAGGCGCGTATCGTGCCAGAGTTCCAGCGCCACAAATGGCGCGCGTGTGTCTTGGTGGCGCAGCCCTCAAATCGTAACGGGCCAGCGCAAACGTCGCGTGGCGCGGCGATGGGCGGTGGCGACGGAACGCTGGTTGCGTAGCGCCACACGCCGACTTCAATCGAGTGCCGCCAGTGGGGTGGCCGGATGGGGTCGCGCCAACGAATTGAGTCCGAGCTCAAGGCCTATCGAGACAGAGGCCGGCCCAGCAGAGGGTGTTTACTGTTGGCCAACCGATCGCGTCTGCACGAGTTACCAACGCTAGACGCAGAGCGATCGATACCTACATCGAATCCGTGACTTGGAAACCGTGACTTGGAAACCGACTGTTCGCCACGAATGATCCTGGATTATTCGTGAACGTCGCCGTGAGGAGTCGTACTCGTTGCGGCGGAATGGAAAACTGCGAGCGGGTGCCACTGGCTCTGCCGGCGCTCAGGAGCGTATTGGTGAATACGTGCGTCCGGGGCGATTGCGGATTGACGCAGCAGACGCGACAAGTTCGGCTTCGCAGCAGAAGGCTCATGAATAATTCGGGGTTACAGGATCACGCTAGCGCGTGTGAGGATCAAGGATGCGCACGACGGTCGATTTGGAGCAACTAGGGCGGCTGCTGGAACATCGCAGCGAGAACCCATTTCAAGTCTTGGGCCCGCATGAAGTTGTTGACAACGGCCGCCGCGCGGTTGCCATTCGCGCGATTTTACCCGAGTCGTCGCAGGCCTGGGTGATCGACGCAGGTCGAGTGGGGCCACCTCGGCCCATGCGGCGCATACATCCGGCTGGCGTGTACGAGGCGATTTGCCCGTTGGGATCGGCGCCGGGTCCCGGAAGCTATCTGCTCGAAGTGCACGACGCGGAGGGGAATCGATCGACCATGCACGACCCGTATGCCTTTCCCCCGTTGCTGACCGAGTTCGATTTGTACTTGCTGAACGAGGGGCGTCACTGGCAAAGCTATGAACGACTTGGCGCGCACCCGCGAGTGATCGACGGGGTGGCAGGCATCAATTTCGCCGTGTGGGCGCCCAACGCCAGTGGGGTGAGCATTGTCGGCGACTTCAATCAATGGGATGCGCGCCGTCACGCCATGCGCAAGCACCTGCCATCGGGCTTCTGGGAGTTGTTCGTCCCCGGCATGCAACCCGGCGCGCTGTACAAGTACCGGGTGAAGAATGGCCACTCGGTCCGCGACAAGTGCGACCCGTACGCGTTTGCAGCGGAGTTGCCGCCGCGCACCGCGTCGGTGGTTGCCGATCTCGACGGCTTTTCCTGGACCGACCTGCACTGGATCGAGCGCCGTCGCACCACACCCTGGCTCGAACGCCCGATTTCCGTGTACGAGGTACACCTGGGCAGTTGGCGCCGCGGTGGGCAAGGCCCCCAGGGGTGGCTGAATTATCGCGAACTAGCCCACCAATTGGTCGACTATGTTCGCGCCAACGGGTTCACGCACATTGAGTTGCTACCCGTCAGTGAACATCCCTTTAGCGGTAGCTGGGGATATCAAACCACGGGCTATTTTGCCCCCACCAGCCGCTTTGGCACGCCGGCTGATTTCATGTATTTCGTCGACTACTGCCATCAACACGATGTCGGCGTGCTGCTGGACTGGGTTCCGGCACACTTTCCGCGCGACGACCACGGGCTGCGGATGTTCGACGGCACGCACCTTTACGAACACGCCGACCCACGCCAGGGAGAGCATCGCGATTGGGGTACGCTGATCTTCAACTACGGCCGGCACGAAGTCAGAAACTTCCTGCTGTCGAATGCCTTGTTCTGGATCGACAAGTACCATATCGATGGCCTGCGTGTCGACGCCGTGGCTTCGATGTTGTACTTGGACTACAGCCGAG
>CAYSXM010000424.1:0-4722 GCA_964434905.1 uncultured Pirellulales bacterium
GTTGGGGCCATTCTCGCCCGCCACGGGTAGTGGACTACCCACGGGTTGCCAGCGGCTGAGCTATCGCCAGGCTGTATTGGATCAGGTCGGCGTCGACCCGCTGGTGGCCACGATCGACCAGCTTGTCGCGGCCGCGGCGCGCAGCCAGTTGGCCCTGCCCGGGCTGTCGCACAACGACCGCGATGGCTGGCTCGACTTGCTGATGGTCGAGCTGGTAGCGCCCAAGTTGGGGCGTGGTCGGCCGACCATTCTGTACGACTACCCGGCCAGCCAAGCGGCCTTGGCTCGATTGCGGCCCGACGCACCGCACGTGGCCGAGCGCTTCGAGTTGTATGTGGAGGGGATCGAGCTGGCCAACGGTTATGGCGAATTGCGCGACCCGGATGTTCTGCGTGCGAGACAACAGATGTCCAACCGGCAACGCGCCGCGGACGGCAAGCCACGCTTGCCAGAGGACCACCGGTTGTTGGGGGCGATGGAAGCCGGGCTGCCTGCGGCGAGCGGCTGCGCTCTGGGTTTCGATCGCCTGGTGCTGGTGGCCGAGCGCCTGCTGGCGTTAGACCAGGTGCTGGCCTTTCCATTCGATCGGGCCTAGCCGCGCGGTGAAGCTTTCCACCGGGCTGGTTTTTCGCGCTCGAAGCGGTGCTTGCTGGGTGTCAGACCAGTTCGGCGAGCGGAGCCGTGCCAGATTCAACGAGGTATTGCGGCCGGCCGCTCAGGTCTGGCATGGTGGTTTGCGTTGCATCGATGCCCAGCGTGTGATAGAGCGTGGCAAACAGTTCGGCGAACCGCACTGGACGTTCCGTCGGCTCACCCCCCAGCCGATCCGTCGCGCCGATTACCTGGCCGGTTCGCAGACCTCCACCGGCCAGTAGACCAAAAGCCACCCGTGGCCAGTGATCTCGTCCCACGTTGGCATTGATGATTGGTGTGCGGCCAAACTCGCCCCACACTGCCACGGCCACGTCGTCGGCCAAGCCTCGCTCGGAAAGGTCGTCCAGGAGCGCGGAGAAGGCGCGATCGAAAACTTCGAGATCCTCGCGGCAACGATCGAAGCAGGACCCATAGGGGTGTCCATGCCAGTCCCACTTGCTGTAGTTCACGGTCACGATGCGGGCGCCGGCCTCGACCAGGCGTCGCGCGGCCAGAAAACTTTGCGGCACGCGCGGGGCACCGTTGTCGTCAATGAACACGGTGGGGTCGCCCCGGCCATAGCGCTCGATGGTGGCCGTGTCCTCCCGGCTCAGATCGAGCGCCGCGGCCAGCCCCGAAGACGTCAGCACATCGAAGGCCTGGGTAGTGAACGAGTCGAGACCCGCCATGGCCCCCTGGCGATCGACAGCACGCCGCAGGCGGTTCAAGCTGGAAAGCAGTTGCGCGCGATCGCCCAGCCGATCGTGCGTGATGCCGTTGAGCACCAGATCTTGTCGAACGTCGCTCAGGGGCCGGAACGGTGTCTGTCCGGTGCCCAAGAAGCCCGGCCCGGGCTCGTTGTAGGGAGGATGCGTGCAGGGATAGCACAGGCTGACGTAGGGCGGAATACCTGGTTGCGCCGCGCCCTGTAGCCGGGCGACCGCGGCGCCCAGAGTGGGCCAACCCCCGGCTGCCTTTTCGCGGAGCGCGTCCCGGCCGGTGAAAGATTGCGCGGCGTCGTGGTCGGCCTGGCAGTCAGAGATTGTACGGACGACGGCGACGCGATCCATTCGCCGTGCCAGGCGAGGCAGGTGCTCGCAGATCTCGATGCCTGGCACGTTGGTCGCGATGGGTCGAAACGGACCGGCGACTTCCCGTGGCGCGGCGGGCTTCAGATCGAACATGTCGAGGTGCGGGGGGCCGCCGACTAGATAAATCTGAATCACCGATTTGGGTGCAGGCCGCGACGCCGCTTCGGCTTCGGCATGCAGCAGATCTCCCAGCGACAGCCCCGTCGCGCCCAACGTGCCGATGCGAAGGAAATTCCGACGCGACATTCCGTCGCAGAGGGGTCGCCGATCCGACGGGCCGAGCACGGTTAGCATGTTGCGCGCTCCGGGTCCAAAGGGCTGCTGCCAATGTACCTCTACCAGGCAGCGACAAGCAACGCAAACGCCGAGAGAACGCGGCCGGACCGGGGGGCTACCCGTACCCGCGGCAGTTCGAGCGGGTTCGCCAGGCTGTAGATCGACCGGGCCCCGGGACCGGCGCTGTTCCCGCAACCAGCCCTGGAGCGGTATGCTGCGGCCGAACCACTCGAGCCTAGAGACGCTCGCTGCGGCAGATTTGCACGGTAACACAACTCGAACCGAACTAGTTGTTGGAAGCATGTGGCAGACCCTGTTCTTCATTCCTCACCAGGTGGCTGGCCTGCCGTTGTTTGGTTGGGGGGCGCTGGCCGCGGTGTGGGCTGTGGGAAGCGCGCTCTGGATGGCGGTACTGGTGCGCCGCCATGGCTGGGGCACCGACACGCGTGGCCAGATTCCCGTGTTGGTGTTGTTCGGAGCCGCCATCGTGTGGCTGCTGCCCCACGTGGGCGACGAGCGCGGCTTGCCGGTTCGCGGCTACGGCACGCTGTTGCTGGTGGCGATCGCGGCCGGCGCGGCGCTGGCCATGCTGCGCGCCGCGCGCGCCGGGATCGACGCCGACACCGTATTGTCGCTGTTGTTCTGGATGGTCGTACCGGGCATTGTGGGTGCGCGGATGTTCTACGTGGTCGAGTACTGGGATCTGTTTCAGGGTCCCAACTGGCGCGTCACGCTGATCAATATCGCCCAGGTCACCGAAGGGGGCCTGGTGGTCTATGGTGGGGCCATGGGCGCGGCCGCCGGATTGGTCGTGTTTGGCCTGGTCGAGCGATTGCGCGGGCTGGCACTGGTCGATCTGGTGGCCCCCAGCGGGGCGCTGGCCATGGGGTTGGGGCGGCTGGGCTGCTTTCTCAACGGTTGTTGCTACGGTGGGCCAAGCGATCTGCCCTGGGCGGTGCAGTTTCCATTTGGCAGCGCACCCCAGGTGGCTCAGGTTCGACTGGGCACCAATGACTTGATTGGACTGACGCTGGAACATTACGACCAGCGGCCAGCCGTGGTGGCCAGTGTGGTGCCCGATTCGCCGGCTGCCGCGGCGGGTTTTCGACCGGGCGAACAGGTAGAGCGGGTGGGCGGTCGGCCGATTGGTTCGGGCGAAGAAATGTTGTTCGCGCTCTTGACCGACGCGAAGCCTGGCGACGAACTGCTGGTCTGGGTGGCCGGAGTTCCGGGAGCCAAGACCTGGCGCATGCCGACCCCGCTGCCGCGTAGCCGACCGATACATCCGACACAGCTTTACAGCACGATCGACGGCGTCGTGCTAGCACTGTGGTTGCTGGCGGTCACACCCTTCTGCAAGCGCGAAGGCCAGGTGTTCTGCTGGTATCTCACCTGGTATCCACTGACGCGATTTCTACAGGAGATGATTCGCACCGACGAAGGCGCCGCGCTGGCGACCGGCCTGACGATTTCGCAAAACGTCAGCCTGATGCTGTTGATGGTGGCCGCCGGTTTGTGGTGGTACGTCAGCCGCTGGGGCACGCTCCGCCCGGCCAACCCCGTTCAGCCCGCCTGATTCCTGAGCGTTCTGCTGCGAAGTTCAGGAACAAACCGGGCAGTGCCGTCCGTCGAATTCTTCGACGGACGGCTAGAATGTGTCGGCCAATGCCGCTAATCGCAATACGACGGGTGGTGGCTCCGGCCGCAGTTCCAGCCGACGAGCAGCCGCAGCTAGTGCCGAAAGGGCGGCAGCGGTACTGTCGATGGCCGGCGTTCCCTGGTGCATATGGTCGGCGTCGTGCTCGCAGCCGGCCGGCGGAACATCGTCGTACCAGCGACCATGGGGCGACTGCCGCGCAAGCAACCAGGCGGCACCCCGCGCGGCCTCCAACTCGTAACCTTCGGTTGCCGCCCAGGCGCGCACCGCAGCGGCCGTGGCCGGGACACTCGACCTGTGGCCATCGGCGGCCGCCCCCTGGCCCTGGCCTGCCGCAGCGCGCGGGTCGGCCGCGGTGGGTCGTTCGCGCCAGCCGCCAGTGGGGTGCTCCTGCGCGGCCAACCAAGCGGCCGCGGCTTCCCACACCCGATCGTGCGATGGCGTTTCGACGTGCGCCAGGGCCAGCATGACCTGCGCGGTGAGCGAGGTGCCATCGGCGTTGGCAGGCCAACTTCCGTCGGGCAGTTGCTTGGCGGCTAAGATCGCCACGGCTTGCTCGACAGCCTGCTCCCCGCGCCTTGCGCCGCGCTGTCCCAGCGCGCCCAGCGCGCGTGCCGTGGTGCGCAGCAGTGCTTCCCAGGGGTGCTGGCCAGGCGTGGCTGACAAAGGTTGTCTGCAGCCGTCCAGGCTGGGCCAACTGCCGTGGTGCGACTGCGCCGCGCGCAGGGCCGCCGTGGCCTGATCGAGTTGGCTGGCCAACCCATCGAGCGCGGCGGTTTGCCGTCGCGCCTCGGACAGGCTCTTGGCGTCCGATTCCGCGATGAGCAGAACCTCGGGCGGCAGCGCGCCACAAGCGGCGCTCTGGTTGGCGAGTAGTGCTAGGCCGGCACTAAGACGTGCCGCGAGATCATCGTTGGTCAGCCCCTGGTCAAACGTGCCCCAACGATCCCACACGGCGCGAAGGGTGGGGTGGGCCCAGGAAACACCACTCTTGGCCAGCGCCTCGACGACCGACGCCTCGCGGCAGGCTGCGTCGTCTGCCTGAACTTCCAGACGCTCGTCGTG
>CAYSXM010000425.1:0-4717 GCA_964434905.1 uncultured Pirellulales bacterium
CGTGCCACGTACCTCGCCTTCGACAACGTCGGGCAGCAAGATGGTGCGCACCAGCCGCACCGGGCCGGTGTCACGAGAAAACGCCAGGGTGCGATCGACCCAGGTGTCGGATTGGTGGTCCGCGCGCACTTCGAGCCGATCGCCCCACTGCTGGCAGAGCGCCTGGTGCAGTGCCGCGAGCGGTTGGCCCACCCAATCGTGACCTCCCACCCCCAGGTAACCCTGTGCGCCAGCGGTCACCTGCCGCACCAGGTCTTGGGCATCGCAAACCAAGCGATCGATCGGGCCGTCGGGCGCCCACAAGCGCAGTTGCGCTACTGCTTGATCTTCTTGTCCGGCGGAAATTTCCAGCGCCGCCTCGCCGGGCTGGGCAAACGTGTCGCCGACACGTCGCGGGGTAAACGGCATGCGGTGGGAATCGAAGGCCGCGAGGCGGTGTTCCAGCACCTCGAGCGTGTTGATCCACACGCCGCGGTTGGTCGTCAATGCGGCGCGGCGCGTGGCGTCTTCGCGCGCTAGCGCCGAAACCACGTCGGCAAGTTCCGGCTGCGAAAGCGTGTACAGGCTGAACTCGCTGGGCCCGGTCAAGGTACAGATGGAAACCGGGGCGGCAAGCTGGTCGGCCTCCGCCAGGAACTGGCCCAGTTCTGGCCAGTTTTGCCGCATCAGCGTGAAGTTGAATCCAAACGTCGTGCCTTGCTGCTCGCAATATTGGTGAAAGCGTCGCACGTTGGTCCACACCTGGTCGTATTCCACGCCGCGGCGCAGGGTCTCTAACGTGTCGCGCTGGGCGCCGTCGAGGGAAACATTGATCGAGGTCGGTACGGCCGCCAGCACGCGTTCCACCCGCGCGTTCCAAATGGTGCCATTGGTCGTCACCTGGCAGGCCGGGCGTAGCCCGTCTTCGAGCAGCATTTCCCACACCCGAAAGTGCTCGGACACCAAAAACGGTTCGCCCCCCAGGAATTGCATGGCCCGCACGTGGGGCAGGTACTTGCGCAGGTCCTGGAAAAATGTCTCGCCATAGGCCCGACCCAGTGGTGGCAGGCGGTCGCGGCGCGCGCGAATGGCCGACGAAAAATCGCCATTGCACATCACGCATTCCAGGTTGCAGGTGTTGGCCAGATTGAACTCTAGGTTCTGTGGCCACCACGGGCCAAGGGCGGTGGGCACAAAGGGATCGTATTTCAGCGCATGCACCGGCGTGTAGCCCGCCCCCTGGGCGGTGAAGTTGCCATCGGCGATTTGCCAATGGCAGTGCTCGCAGCCGGGCGAAAAATCGTAGGCCAACATCGCCTCGCGTAAGCCCGCCGCCAGAGCTCCCTGCCAGAGATCGACGAGCCGGTCCTCGACGATGTTCCCCAGCACGCATCGAAAGTTGACGCAACACGCCCGCACGCGACCCAGCGTATCGAAGAACAGCGAGGTCCAAGGCGCATAGCAGGCGGCGCGGAACGGGTGCGCCGCCAACGAGCGCGAGGCGTCGTAGGCGGCGGCCACCTGAGGAGACAATGTCAACGGTCGAGACTGCGGCACGATCGATGCCTTTCGCGCTGACCTACGGTCGAACGGTGGCCACGGGTGGGCTCGGCGACTGCCCATCGACAGCCTACCATCGAAGACGCAGGCCGGGCAAAAAGTCGACGTCGAGTTTTTGTTGGGCCAAGAGCCCAGCCCACTCGCCCCCCCGGCGCCGCCACGGAACATTGGCTGGGCACCGTCGAACCGGAGCCGCCCCGTCGGCGGGCAAGCTCCGGCGTGCTACGATGCAGGCTCCCCAGTCCCCGTTCGCTTGTAGCGGCGGGGGTGCATCGGTCCCCGCACCAGATCAGGGTTTCCAGCTTGAGCGAAGTTGCCGCCGAACACCGAGCAAGCGCCCCGGAAAGCGTCCGCGTCGCGGTTCTAACGGTTAGCGACACGCGCACGCGCGAGAACGACACGGGCGGCACGGCCGTCGTCGAGTTGACGACCGCGGCAGGCCACCTGGTGGCATGGCGCGAGATCTGCCCCGACCAGCCACAGCGCATCCGCAGCCTGGTCGACCAACTGGCACACCGGTCCGACATCGACGCGGTGCTGTTGACCGGCGGCACCGGCCTATCTTCGCGGGATCTAACCCACGAAACCTTGAACGCGTTATTCACCAAGCCATTGCCGGGCTATGGCGAACTGTTCCGCATGCTAAGCTTCGCTGAGGTGGGACCGGCGGCCATGCTCAGCCGTGCGACCGCAGGGCTGGTGGGCCGAACCGTGGTGTTTTCCATGCCGGGCTCGCCCGCCGCGGTGCGGCTGGCCATGACACGTTTGATCGTGCCGGAACTGGCGCACCTGGTGCGTGAAGCGCGGCGGTAGCACGGGTCGCACGACCGTTCGCACCGGCAGTGCCGGCGGCACACTACCTGTGCACGGGCCCGCTCACCCGTCGCTGGCCGCCTTGGGCAGTTCCGATTCGCTGAGCGCCGACATCAGCGGTTTCCGTTCGCTGGCGGTGCCGGGCACAATTTTGGGCGAGGGCGAGGCCTGATCGATGATCGTGCGCAGCTCGCTGGCGTCGATAACCTCTTGCTCAATCAACCGCGTGGCCAGGGCTTCGAGCGCCGGTCGGCGGCTTTCCAGAATGCGCCGCACGCTGGTGATCGCCTCGTCGATAATGCGGCGCACCTCCTCGTCGATTTCACGCGCCGTCTGTTCGCTGTGACTGCGTTCACGCGGCATGTCCATCGACCCGGCCAGAAACGGCGAGCGGTTGCTCTCGCGGTAATTCACTCGCCCCAGCCGGCTCATGCCATAGTCCATGACCATGCTGCGTGCGATTTCGCTGGCGCGCTCCAGGTCGTTCTGGGCGCCGGTGGAAACGTCCTGAAAGACCAATTCCTCGGCAATCGTGCCGGCCAGCATCACTTCGATTCGACTTTCCAGCTCGGCGTGCGTCATCAAATAGCGGTCGCCCTCGGGCCGCTGCAACATATAGCCCAGGGCGCCCAGGCCGCGAGGAATGATCGAGACCTTATGCACCGGGTCGGTGTTGGGCAGGCTATAGGCCACCAGCGCATGACCGCTTTCGTGATAGGCCACGCGCTGCTTTTCGTCAGCGTGAATGATCCGTTGCTTCTTCTCCAGGCCGGTGGTTACCCGTTCAACTCCTTCGTTGAATTCCTGCATGCCGACCGAGCTCTTGCCTTTGCGCGCCGCCAGCAAGGCGGCCTCATTCACCAGGTTGGCCAGATCGGCCCCCACGAAGCCCGAGGTAATTCCGGCCACCTCTTTAAGCTGCACTCCTTCGTCGACCTTGACGTTCTGGGTGTGGACCCGCAAGATCGCCTCTCGGCCGCGCACATCGGGCCGATCGACCAGCACATGGCGGTCGAAGCGCCCCGGACGCAACAACGCCGAATCGAGCGTCTCCGGCCGGTTCGTCGCCGCCAACACAATCACCCCGCTGTTCGAGTCGAAACCGTCCATCTCGACCAACAGCGCGTTGAGGGTCTGCTCGCGCTCGTCGTGACCGCCGACCACGCTCATGCCCCGGGTTTTGCCCAAGGCGTCAAGCTCGTCGATAAATATGATACAGGGGGCCTTGGCCTCGGCCTGCTGGAACATGTCGCGTACGCGGGCAGCACCCACCCCCACGAACATTTCCACAAAGTCGGAGCCCGACAAACTGAAAAACGGCACGCCTGCCTCGCCGGCAATGGCCTTGGCCAACAGTGTTTTGCCGGTGCCAGGGGGCCCCACCAACAGCACGCCTTTCGGAATGCGGCCGCCGAGCACTTGATATTTCTCCGGGGTCCGCAAGAACTCGACGACCTCGCGCAGTTCCTCGACCGCTTCGTCGATGCCCGCCACGTCGTCAAACGTAATGGCGATGTCTTCCTGGGCATACATCTTGCCTCGGCTACGCCCGAACGCCATCGGCGATCCAGCACCCCCCAGCCGGCGCATCATGAAAAATATGATGCCCAGGATCAGCAGCGTCGACAGCATCAGACCGGCATACGAGCGCCACGCGGCGGGCGCTTCTTCACCGCGATACTTGAATCCTTGCTGCTCCAACAAACCCACCATGAAGCCGCCGTCTTCCTGCAAACCCAACCGCGCGCAATGAAACTCCAAGCCGCGATCCACCCGGCGGTCGGCGGCCGGTTCGAGCACCTCGCGATCGACCTTGCCCGAGATCTCCGTCAAGCCCACCCGCAGCTCGGCCAGATGGCTGTAGCGAACCCGCTTGCGACGCGCGTCGCTCCCCTCCGATACCTCGATGGCTCGCCCCGCGTCGGCTTGCTTGTCGCCCGTATTGGGGCCCAGTTTCAACAATTGCACCAGCGCACTGTATTCAATCTCGGTTTGTCGCTTGGCAGTGAGCAACACCATGGCGAACAGTGAAACCACGCCCAGAACCACCAGGTACCAAAACACATTTGCCCCCAACGGGGGGGATTTGTTGTAGGTTTGCTTTGAATTCGAGGTAGGTTTCTTGTCCACGGGCCGTTCCAGGGAGAAGGTTTGCAGGCGGCCCGAAAATGGGTCGCGCCATAGGTTTTCCGACCGCCAGCACAAGAGGTGAGCGCCGGCCGCCGCTGGCAGGTCCTCTGCCGCAGCGCGACTCATCGCCGAGACTCTCGCCTCAAGGTGTCTTCAGCCCGGATTATTCATGAACTTCGTCGCGAGGAGTCGAACGTGTTGTGGCTGCAAGGAAAAACGTGATCGGCCCGCTCAG
>CAYSXM010000426.1:0-4710 GCA_964434905.1 uncultured Pirellulales bacterium
CCACGGCCACGTTGTTATCGCAGCAGGGTTACCGCGTGGCGCTTTTCGAGCGCGAGCGCTTCCCGCGCTTCCACATCGGCGAGTCGCTAATCCCCGAAACCTACTTCGTGCTTGAGCGATTGAAAATGTTGCCCAAGTTGCAGGGCAGCCGGTTTGTCAAGAAATACAGCGTGCAGTTCGTCAACCAGCACGGCAAGTTGTCCGAGCCGTTCTATTTTTTCGATAACAAGCCACACGATTCTTCACAGACCTGGCAGGTACTGCGCAGCGAGTTCGATCAGATCATGCTCGACAATGCCCGGGAGCAGGGCGTTGAAGTGCATGAACAAGCGCATGTGCTCGAAGCACTGTTCGAGGGCCCCCGTGCCCACGGCATTCGCGTGAAGTTCGCCGACGACTCTACCCGCGACGTGCAAGCCCAGGTGGTCGTCGACGCCAGCGGCCAGAGCACCCTTTTGATGGATCGGTTTGGGCTGCGGGAGTGGGATCCGCTGCTCAAAAAAGCCGCCTTGTGGACCTATTGGGAAGGGGCGTATCGCGACCTGGGGCGCGACGAAGGCGCCACCATTGTGCTGCAAACCCAAAACAAGGCTGGCTGGTTCTGGTATATCCCATTGCACGACAATGTCGTCAGTGTCGGCGTTGTTGCCGCCTACGACTATCTCTTTAAGAACCGGCCCACTAAGGACCACGAAGCGATCTACCTCGAAGAGGTCGCACGTTGCCCGGGGCTGCAGCCGCGCATTGCCCAGGCCAAGCGCGTGGCTCCGTTTCGCGTGCTCAAGGAATATTCCTATCGCGCTACCCAAGCCGCGGGCCCCGGCTGGGTGCTGGTCGGCGATGCCTTTGGGTTCCTCGATCCGCTGTATTCCTCGGGGGTGTTGCTGGCGCTAAAGAGCGGCCAGTTGGCGGCAGATGCCGTGGCCGCGGGTTTGGCCGCAGGCGATACCTCGGCTGCCACGCTAGGCGCCTGGCAAGATGATTTCAAACGCGGCATGGATCGCATGCGCCGCCTGGTCTGCGCCTATTACGAGGGTTTCAGTTTCGGTCGCTTCGTCAAAACCTACCCGCACCTCAAGGGGCTTGTAACCGATTTGCTGGTGGGCGATTTGTTCAAGGACGAACTCGACCAGGTGTGGGAACCCATGGATTGCGTACGCCGTGAAATGGAAGCCGAGGCGGCCGCGCAAGCCGCCACGCTGGCCGCGGTCGACTGACCCCGCGCCCTCCCCCCGTTAGCCCCTGCCACCGCGGCTTGCTTGCAGCGCCCCTGCTAGCTAGGGGATACTTGCCGTCGGCGCGGGAGCGTGTGCCCTCGTCTGGCCACGGGCCAACCCCGCTGCGCGCGGCAGGGCAGTTGCTGCGGCCCGCATCGGGCTCGATTTTCTAGCGACATAGAACCGGCAGGTAGATTCGCACCATGACTGCCTCGCCCGCCGACAAGATACGTGACCTGCGCGCGACGATTCGGCACCACGATCGGCGGTATTATGTCGATGCCGCGCCCGAGATTAGCGATCGCGACTATGACACGTTGCTGGAGCAACTGCGCGCGCTGGAACAAGCTCACCCTGAACTAGACGACCCCGACAGCCCCACCCATCGGATCGGCGATCAGCCTGTGGCCGCGCTGCGGCCCGTGGCACACGCGGTTCCGATGATGTCGATCGACAACACCTACGATCTTGTCGAGCTGCGCCGCTATGGCGAGCGCGTGGCCAAGCTCTTGCCGGGCGAGTCGGTAGCCTGGGTGGTCGAACTCAAGATCGATGGCGTCGCGGTGGCACTGACCTATGAACTGGGGCGCTTGGTGCGCGGCGCCACGCGTGGCGATGGCCGTACCGGCGACGACATCACGCACAACCTGCGCACGATTACCAATCTGCCGCTAACGCTGTGGGGCGAGCATCTGCCTGCGTTGCTCGAGGTGCGCGGCGAGGTGTACATGGCCAATTCCGATCTGGTGCGATTGAACCAGGAGCAGCAGGCCCAGGGCGAAGCGACCTATGCCAACACGCGCAATGTAACGGCCGGCAGCATCCGCCTGCTCGACCCCCGCTTGTGCGCAGCGCGGCGGCTGAGGTTTTTCTGTCATGGCATCGGCCAGGCCACTGGGGTGCGGGCCACCTCTCATATGGAGTTTCTCCACGAGATCCAGGCCTATGGGCTGCCGGCCACGCCGCACGTCGAACGGTTCGAGCATTTCGACGCCGCGGTGGCCCATTGCGAAGAGCTGATCGAACACTTGCACGAGCTCGATTTCGAGATCGATGGCCTGGTACTCAAGGTCGACCGATTCGACCAGCGGCTGCGACTGGGCGCCACGTCCAAGGCGCCCCGCTGGGCCGTGGCCTACAAGTTCGAAAAATATGAAGCCACCACGCGCTTGGCGGCTATTCGCGTGCAAGTGGGCAAAACCGGCACGGTCACTCCCGTGGCCGATCTCGAACCGGTCGAGCTGGCGGGCACCGTGGTCAGCCGCGCTAGCTTGCACAATGCCGACGAAATCGCCCGCAAAGATGTGCGCGTGGGCGATGTCGTGGTGGTGGAAAAGGCCGGCAAGATCATCCCGCACATCGTGCGCGTGGAAAAACACCTGCGCCACGGCGAACGGGCCGCGTTCGAGTTCCCCACCCAGTGCCCCGAGTGTGCCACGGCTTTGGAAAAAGACTCTGGTGGCGTTTACATCCGCTGCCCCAACCTGTCATGCGCCGCTCAGGTGCGCGAGCGCGTTCGCTATTTCGCCAGCCGCGGCGCCATGGATATCGAAGGATTGGGCGACAAATTGGTCGACCAACTTGTGGCGGCGGGCTTGGTGCGCGGCTACGGAGACCTATACCGTCTGACCGTCGAACAATTGGCCGACCTCGACCGCATGGGGCGCAAGTCGTCGGAGAACCTGGTGGCGGCCATCGATGCCAGCAAGCAGCGCGGGCTCGCCCGCTTACTCAACGCGCTGTCGATTCGGCATGTGGGATCGAGCGTGGCCACCGCGCTGGCGGAGCAATTTGGCGACCTCGATGCGCTGGAACAGGCGAGTCTCGACGAATTGGGCCAAGTCAACGACGTGGGGCCGGTGATTGCCGCCAGCGTGCACGAATTCTTGCACAGCGATTTCGGACGGCTCACCCTGGCCGAGTTGCGCGGGCTGGGTCTGTCGGTTGTCGCCCCGCGACGCGCGGTGGGTCAAGGCATTCTGGCGGGAAAATCGGTGGTGGTTACCGGTACTTTGCGCAACGCCTCGCGCGAGGAGATTGAGGATCGCATCCGCGCAGCAGGCGGCAAGGCCGGCTCGAGCGTCTCTAAAAAAACTTCCTTTGTCGTGGCAGGCCACGAGGCCGGAAGCAAACTGGAAAAGGCACGTTCGCTGGGCGTGCTCGTAATCGACGAAGCGCAATTCGAGGCCGTGCTGGCCGGGCACCCCCTCGACCAATTGCCTGCCGCCAACCCCGAGGCGTAGCCCCCGGCGCGTTGGTCGCCAGGGCGATGTGCGCCAACGGCCGCGCGATCAATGCAAACCAAGTGCACGGGGCGTGCAAAAAACCACATTCGCTTGGGGTATTTGCCCTGGAGTTATTACAATTTTGGCGATGTTCCCGTGGCAAGCACCCTGCGGCGCGCAGGGCGCTGTGTTTGCCATGGCGCTGGCGTGCTTTTTGTGTGGTTTGGAATTTCGGCTGGGCCTCTGGCGCGGGGCATCTGGTCGGGATTTAAACAAGCGGCCGGGAACGGCTTCGAGTTCGCGATCGTCATTAACTAGTAAAGGAATGAACCATGGGATTGGTGCAGGAATTTAAAGACTTTGCCATGAAGGGGAACGTTGTCGATATGGCGGTGGGCGTGATCATGGGCGGCGCCTTTGGCAAGATCGTCAATTCCGTAGTGGCCGATGTGTTGATGCCCCCGATCGGCTACTTGATCGGTGGGATCAAGTTCACCGATCTGAGCTTCAAACTCCCCTCGATGACGATCAAAACCCCCGACCCTGCCAACCCCGGCAGCTTTGTCGACAAGGTGCTCGATCCGGTATCGGTGAACTACGGCAACTTCTTGCAAACCGGTTTCGATTTCTTGATTATCGCGTTGTGCGTTTTCGGGCTGGTCAAAGTAATGAATCGCGTCATGAAGAAGAAGGAAGCCCCGCCCGCCGGCCCTTCGCCGCAAGAAAAACTGCTTGGCGAAATTCGCGACCTGCTCAAGGCTCGCGCCTAGCCAGCGCGTTGAAGAATTCGCCGGGCTGCTGGCCAGTTGTTTCCAGGCCTGGTTGTAATTTCGAGCGACACTCCTTGCGGGTTGTCAGGCAGTTACAAACGACGTGCATGAAGCCTGAAAGGAGAGCCTCCTGGGTCGCCTAGCAGCCCGTTGAAGTATTCGACGGGCTGCTAGTTGGCCTCGACGCCCGAATTGTTGGTGGACTGTTTTTTTCTTACCTCTCGTCGCTTCGCTAGCCGCCGAGCCAGCCGCTGTCCGACTCCTTGTCATCGCCCGTGCTCTCGGCGCTGGCATCTTCGCTGGTTGTTCCCTTGTCTTTATCCTTGCCGCTGTCCTTGTCTTTATCCTTGCCGCTGTCCTTGTCTTTATCCTTGCCGCTGTCTTTGTCTTTATCCTTGCCGCTGTCCTTGTCTTTATCCTTGCCGCTGTCTTTGTCGCTGTCCTTGTCGCTGTCCTTGTCGCTGTCCTTGTCGCTGTCCTTGTCGCTGTCCTTGTCGC
>CAYSXM010000427.1:0-4686 GCA_964434905.1 uncultured Pirellulales bacterium
GCCTGGCCGTTGCTGCCGTGGCTGGCGGCCAGAAGTGCAGCTTCACGCACTTGATTCGCGTCCGGGCGCCCCGCCTCACTGAGGGCGCTCGCTACCGCCGATCTCAGTTCCTCGGCAGTAATCCCTTGGGCTGCTTGGCTTGTCGTGAGTTCCTCCAGCCGCCCCGCCTCGATCAGGGCCTTGGAAATCACCTCATCGAGTAGTCCCCTGGTCGGCCAATCCTTTTCCAATTGCATTGCCAAAGCCAACCAGGTTCCCAACCGCAGAAGCTCTGGTCGATCGAGTTTGTAGGTTCCGTCTCTCAGATCTTTAAGGCGCAACCTCCAGCAGTGGAACGCCTTGAGACTACTGAGAGGTAGCGGCGTCAAAGTCGTACACAAGATTCTGCCGCAGATATTTACGACGGCCTCCAGCCTCGAATAGCTCACTTCGCCAGCAATACGAAGGTCGCCCAGCGAAACCTTACAAATCGCTGGAAATCCGATCTCGATTAGTAAAGATCGCAACTCTTTCCAGTGAATTGCGAGCATCAGACATGCGTTAGCAATCTTGGGGGAAATCAGTTGTCGAACCATATAGCCCGCTGTCAAGGCGGTCGCAAGGTCCGGCGTTTGATCGCTGCACGTGCTGGAAAACTGGACCAACTCCAAGATTTCCCGGCAGCGCAAGTTGATCTTTTGCACAAGCCACACCAAACGTCCCGGCAAGACTGGTTCGAGGTCCTGATTCTCGGGCGAGGCACGGACCTGCCTGGTTTCACCGCGCCGTCCCGAGTCCACTCGTCCCATCAACTCCTGGATCGCACTTTCCGAGGCGCTTTGAAGGTCGCAGAGTTCCACGTACCACTGGGTCTCAATGGCCGGCAGTTCCGCTAGCCAGGCCCATTCGCTAGCCTGCCTTGTTTCACCGCGCCATGTTGCACTCGCTTGCTTAAACCAGCGCCACCGTGGCTCCGAACACGACCGGTTCGATTGGAAGACGCGGCGCTCGAAGACTTCGGGCAACAGCCCGGCGCGGCACAACTCGAACACGGCCACGATCCAGCCTGCCGCCGCCCGCCGCCCAGCGCCAGCCAGCAGTAGGGCCTCGGGCCCAATGACTTCGTGGCACTCTGGGGGCAGAATCGGGAATGCCTTGCCTGCCTGTTTCGCCCATTCCAAGAAAGAGACAGGCGATTGCGCCGCGCCGGCCTTGCGTGCTGACTCTATCTGTGATCGCCGGCGCAACGAGTTGTGTTCGTGATTCTCGGCTTCAGATAGATCGGACCAGACCAGGGAGACCCCGCCCAACGTTCGAAGGGCAGGTCCTTCAGTGAAACGCAACCATACCAGACCACTTCGGCCTTTTTGACCAAACACGCCGCGTGGCAGCTTCAGATCGAACGAAGCGCCCACGGGTAGCCCAAACGTGTGGGGCAACTCGGGCGGTTTCCCATTGCGTGACTGCGGGTATTCGACAACCACACAATTCAGTCCGCAGCCTCTGGGCTTGGGAAGTGCCTTCACCCCTGCGAGCAACCGCTCCAAAACGGCCACCGGGTTTTCTGCCACTGCCTCTGCCTTTGCCATGGTCCCATCCCTTTTTGCGGGCCGAGGCTCGGGACAGGGCCCAGGATGGCAGACCCTGCCCGGGCCTCGCTTGGCTAGTGCGGTTTCGAACCCGCCCGGCCGTCCCGGTCGCAAGATTTTAGATTGCCAAACGTTGCGGTGGAATGGAGCGCCGTACCGCGCGTTGCCGGGGGCTGGCAGGGCACGCCGCACGTTAGTCGGTGGTCAGCAAGCGCGCCGACGCACGTAGCCAGGGGCTGGCAGGGCGTGTCGCGCATCACTTCGGGCGCACACCGACGCGCGGCAACTGGCTGTCGAGGTTTTTGGGTCCTTCCCAGACCCCAGGAGACCGTGGGGCCCCTGGCCTACGTCGGGGTTCTTGCCCGCCTCGACTCTGCAATCGCTTCTTCTTTCATTGCGCAAGGTTCGTTGGCGCGCGTGTTCATCTGGCCCAGAAAAACCCACTGCCCAAAAACTGGGCAGTCGGCCTTGTGCCCCAGTGCGCCCGGCCTCAATCGCGCAGCCGCGCGAAATACGACATCTGGTCGGCCATCAACAACGTGCAAGCCCAACTCGCACCATCTGAATCGCGCAGCCCCGCGAGTGCTGTCCCAATCGAGGCGCGAGTGCGCCGTCGGCCGACCAAAGACACCGCTGGCCGTGCGGTTGCGTTCGGGCGATGGCCTGGCGCCAGGAATCGCGCAGGGCAGTGCCTGCGGCGCGGCTGGAATCGGCGTGCTGCGAAGCTATGCTAAACGCGACGGCCGCTCCATCCGATGAGGTCGAGGCAAGGAAACTGCGATGAACGCCCCCCAGCAACCAACGCAGCCGGCTCTTTTCACCAACGACTCCAGTACCTCTCGGGCATTGCCCTATATCTACACCGCCCTGGCAGCCGTGGCGGCCTCCTACTGCATCGACAGTTGCCGAGCCCGACCCGACTATGGCGTTCTGCCAGCAGGGGAATCACTGGGCGCCGACGGCCTGCCGCTACTGGCCACATTCCCGAGCGTCACCAGCACCTGGAAAACCTACGACAAGGCCTTTTTTGACGCCCACACCGAGATTTCCATTTCGCCATTCAACTATAAACGCGCCAGCGCCGCCAGCCGCAACGCCGACCAGGTGTTCATGGCCTTGGCAGCCGAAGGACAGTCGTACCATGCCCTTTACGACGCGGCCGACGACTTGGCAAAACTGAAGTATGCCCTGATGCTCCGGCATATCGCCCGCCAGGAATTCGACCTGGCTGGTAGCGGGCTGGCAACGTCCAACCCCGAATTGCACGACGCAATTCAACGCCTGGAAGCTGTGGCCACCGAAAACCTGGTTGTGGCCTATGGCGACCACCAAACGCACAGCCGAGACAACGACGCCAGGCCGCTGGCCAAATCGACGCCACCACCCGACCTCCAGTAACGGCCAGGCGAAAGCGGCTTCTGGCTAAAAAACGGCGCCAATTTAACCCGGATTATTCATGAACTTCGTCGCGAGGAGTCGAACGTGTTGCGGCTGCAAGGAAAAACGTGATTGGCACGCGCAGCGTATTGGTGAATACGTGAGTCAGGGGCAATTGCGGTTTGACGCAGCAGACGCGACACGTCCGGTTCCGCAGCAGAAGGGTCATGAATAATTCGGGTTTAAGCGCGCCAAGCCACCAAAACGCCATTGACCGCCACGAAAAGGCTGGATTTCAGGCGTTTTTTCCATTTTCTGCAGGGGGGGGAGGGGGGGGTACCCCCAAAATTTTCGCCCCTACCGGCGACTTCGTCGCGGGTACAGACCCGCGCAATGAAGTACCCCCCTCCGGGAGGACCCAAATGGCCAGCGCGCCCCGGCTCTTCCGGGGTGACATGTCGCGGCTGACCGTGCAAGCCGCGACCCCGTGTCTACGGTATTGCCGTTTCCCTCGGGTTTCACTGATTACCGTAGACGTAGACACGTAGACACTTCTGAAATTCACTTCTCACCGAGGGCCTCGGCGACGTGTTTGTCTTCTTCGCGGACCTGTCGTTCGAGGTGGGCCAGTTCGGCCTCGGCCTGGCGCAGCTCCTTCTCGATCCGCCGCACATCGGTCTCGGTCTTGTCGCGGTCTTGCTCGGTGCTGGCGTTCTTGCTGGCCAGGTTTTCGGTCCGCTGATGGTGTTTGTTGGCGTAACGCAGCTGCTCTCGGAGCACGTCGAGCCTGCGTCGGGCGGCCTCGATTTGGTCGGGGTGCATGCCAGCCAGAAGTTGCTCGCGCTCCGCCTGCGCTACCGAAAGCTGCTGCTCGGCCTCCGCCACGGCCGCCTGCTCGTCTTGATTGCGCAGCGAGACCAACAGCGCGCCCGCCGCGACCTGTTGCCCGACCGAGACGGCCACGGTGTCGGTCACGCCATCGACCTTGAACACCGGCCGGCGGATTTCGGAGATCGGTTCAACATGGCCGATGCCGCGGACGACGTTTACGTCGGACCTGTCACTGCCGGCGGACGAAATCGGCAAAGGTTTTTCTGCGCTCGTCTCAGTGCCTGGCACGGCAGGAGTTGCGTTGCCCACCAGTCTTTCTGCCCCGCCCAGCCAGGCGATCGCACCGCCAGCGGCGACGAGCACGGATGCGACGAGCAGCATGTTCATGCCACCGCCCGTACGCGAGCGGCCGATGATGCCCCATAAAGGCGGCGGCTTCGTGCCAGCATTACGGCCGCCATGAACCCAAGCGAGGCTAAGGCGATGCTCGAAGGTTCAGGCACCGGCGTCAAAGTCATCAATGTTGCATTCGTATTCGCAAATGTCAGTCCCATAACAAACAGACGCTCGACGCCTTCATAGGTCTCAAGGGTATCTGTAGTGCCGTCGACCGTAAATTGCGACACTCCATCAGGATTCCATGAATGAAAGTCAAACGACTCACCTGGTCTAACAGTGACTGAAAGATCGTTGTGCTTGAGCTGCACTCCAAGAGACACCCCCTCGTATTCCACTGGCAAGTAGAACGACGTCATTGGGGTCCATCCGGAATCGATGGCATATCCTATGGCAGACTTCACACCCACAAATACAGCCTCATGATTTCCATAGTCACTACTTAAAGGCACCATTATTTCCGCACTTTTCGGAACATCGCCAGCGAGCCGATATTGATCATTAGACACCGAAG
>CAYSXM010000428.1:0-4671 GCA_964434905.1 uncultured Pirellulales bacterium
ACCGCTATCGTACTTGCGGAGGCTTCCTTCATAGTTTCACTGGCTTTGCCAGTGCACTGATCCTCGCATTTCTTTTTGCAGTTCACGTGAAATCCGGATAACTCAAAAGCCAACGCCAACTGCCGACACAAACCCCCGTCATTGACGGGGGGCTAAGAGCAATACTCACACCCAGACCTCAGATCACTGGCAAAGCCAGTGGCACCCAGAACCCAGAGCAGTGGCAAAGCCAGTGGCACCAAGTGAAGGGGGCGCTGGCGCGCCCGACCGAGCCCGACGAATGAATCCTTGCTCTGCAGACTGCTGGAATCGAACGACATGACGAATCGCCCGCTGATCGAGCCCCGCACCCTGAAGGGTTTTCGAGACTATCCCCCCGCGTTGATGCTGCCGCGCGAGCAGTTGATCGAGACGGCGCGGCGCGTCTATCGCAGCTACGGCTTCTGTCCGATCGATACGCCCGCCTTGGAATACCTGGACATTCTGACGGGTAAGGGGAGCGAGGAAACCGACAAGCAGCTTTACAAATTCCAAGATCCGGGCGAGCGGTGGGTGGCCCTGCGGTTCGACCTGACGGTGCCTTTGGCGCGGTTTGCAGCGCAGCACATCGGCACGCTAGGCACCCCGTTCAAGCGCTATCACATTGCCACTGTGTGGCGCGGCGAGAATACGCAGAGCGGCCGCTATCGCGAGTTCATGCAGTGCGATTTCGACACGCTCGGCGTGCGCCATCTGGCGGCCGACGTGGAAAGCACCCTGGTAATTCACGATCTGTTCCAGGCGCTAGGGCTCGAGGCGTTCACCATTCACGTGAACAACCGCCGCGTGCTGACCGGCCTGCTCGAACGGCTCGACCTGGGCGATCGCCAAGTCAGTGTGTTGCGCGCGCTCGACAAGCTGCCCAAAATCGGTCCGGCTGCAGTGGGCGAGGAACTCTCGCGCACGGCGCAACTGGTGCCGGCACAGGTCGAGCGCGTGTTGGCCCTGGCCACGCTCCAGGGGACCAACGAGGAGGTGCTCGCGCAGCTTGAACCGTTGGTGACCGGAAGTGCCATCGGGCAGCAAGGGCTGGCCGAACTCGACGGCCTGGTGCGAGCCGTGCTGGCCACCGGGGTTGATCCGGCACGGTTGAAGCTCGATGTGGCCATCGCACGGGGCCTCGACTACTACACCGGGACCGTGTTTGAAACGTTTCTCGATCCCCTGCCCACCATCGGCAGTGTCTGCTCGGGCGGCCGCTACGACAACCTGGCCGAGTTGTACACGCGGCAAGAAATTCCCGGCATCGGCGCCTCGCTGGGGTTGGATCGGCTGCTCGCCGCGCTGGAAAAACTGGGCCGGTTGGACCAGGTGTCGACCCCGGCGCCGGTGCTGGTGGTGTACTTCATGGGCGAGCGGTTGGAGGAATATCTGCGGCTGGCCGCGCTGGTGCGCGCCGCGGGCATTGCCACCGAGTTGTATCCCGAGCCCAAGAAGCTGGGACAGCAGTTGAAATATGCCGACCGCCGCGGTTTTCGCGTGGCACTCATTGCCGGCGAAAACGAACTGTCTGCGGGCCGTTGCCAGGTGAAGGACCTGGCCACCGGCACCAGTCGCGACGTGCCGTGGGACGCCAGCGGTGCGGAACTCGTGGCGGCGATTCGAGCGATCTTGGCCGTGCCCGCGATTGGATCCAGGGTGGGCGATTGACGTCGATCCGCTACGGGTTCAAAAACCGGTCGAGGGCCACGAGCGCCGTGTGGAAGCTGGGGCGGCTCTGGCGATAAACGGCCCACCAATCGGCCAAGGCTTGCGCCAGGTTGGGGTGCGGCGGGCACTCCACGCGCCAGGTTGCCAGCGCCAATTCGATGGTCGCTTCGTCGGGTGTACCCAGTTCGACGGTTTCAGCGGCCGCCAGCAGGGCCGGCACCATCGCCAGCTCGCCCAGCCGTTCCAGTCGGTCGCGATCAAGATCCCCCTGATATTTTCCCAAGTCGAGCTGCAATTGGGCCAATAGCCAGCCCAGCCGCAACACCTCTGGCAAGCCGGGCGTGGGGTTGGCCAGCACCGCCTCGATGCGAACCGAGTTGTACCACAGGTGGGCCACGCCGTGACCTCCCACGGCCGGATGCACCAACAGCACGCGTGCCGCCGGAACTGCCAGGTCGGCCTCGGTGCACAGCGCAAAGGCATGCATCAGGCCCGGGCCGCGTGCGTCCCATTGCTCGACCAGCGGGGCGGCCCGCAACGCCAGTTCTTGCTGCAAGTTGGGGAGCCGGCGGTCCATCGCGTTCAACATGGTCGCCAAGGCGGCCGCCACGCCGGCGTCGAGCCGCTCGGCATGGTGCCCTCCCACCACCTTGGTCAGGGTCTGCTTGGCTAGCGAGGCGGTGCCGTCGACCGAGGCCGACAGTGGAACCAGGTGCTCGAAAAACACCTTGAGGGGCGTATGCGTGGTCGCCAATTGTTCCCACAGCACACTGGCCGCGGGTACGAGTGCGTCTTCCAGCGCGGGATCGGCCAGCTTGCCGCCTGCGGCCAGCCAGGCCACGGCGTGGTAGCAACTGGCCTGGCGGCTGACTTGCCAATCGATGTGAATCGCCATGGGCCCGACCTCCTGAAACGCGAAAAACCCCAGACTCGCCTCGACCGATCGCGCATTCTAAGTAAGATACACCGCTATGAGCACATCGACCCCGCGCCCGCGCCAATTCAGTTCTTCCGTGGCCCCCTGGACGGTTGCCGATTCCAACGAGTTGTACGAAGTTGCCAGTTGGGGCAAGGGTTACTTCTCGGTGGGCAAGAACGGCAACCTGATGGTGCATCCGACCAAGGATGTGACCCGTTCGATCGACCTCAAGCAATTGGTCGAGCGGCTCGAGCTGCGGGGCATCTCGCTGCCCATTCTGGTCCGTTTTCGCGAGATCTTGAAACACCGGCTGGGCGATATTCACGACGCCTTTCAAACGGCCATTTCGCAGCAGAGCTATCAGGGTTCCTACTGCTGCGTGTACCCCATCAAGGTGAACCAGCAGCGGCAAGTCGTGGAAGAGGTGTTGGAGTTCGGCAAGGAGTACGGTTTTGGTCTCGAGGCCGGCTCCAAGCCCGAGCTGTTGGCCGTGGTCGCCATGGCGGGCGACGACACCCCGATCATTTGCAACGGCTTCAAAGACGCCGAATTCATCGAGACCGCGATGATGGCCCACAAGATGGGCCGGCAGATCATTCCGGTGGTGGAAAAATACACCGAGCTGGGTTTGATTCTGGAATACGCCGAGAAGCTGGGCGTGCGGCCGCGGATCGGCATGCGCGTCAAGCTGTCGAGCAAGGGGGGTGGCCGCTGGCAATCGTCGGGCGGTTATCGTTCGAAGTTTGGTCTCACGGTGTCCGAGGTTCTGCGCGCGCTGGCGGATCTCAAGGAACGCGGCCTGGAAGATTGTTTCCAGCTACTGCATTTTCACCTGGGAAGCCAGATTCCCAACATTCGTATCGTCAAGGGCGCGCTCAACGAGGCCGCCCGCATTTATGTCGAACTACACAAGGCCGGCGCGGGGCTGAAGTATCTCGATGTCGGGGGTGGGCTGGGCATCGACTACGACGGCTCGCAGACCAATTTCGAGTCGAGTGTGAACTACACGCTGCAAGAATATGCCAACGACGTGGTCTACCACCTGCAAAGCATTTGCGACGAAGCCGAGGTCCCGCACCCGAACATCGTCTCGGAAAGTGGCCGAGCCATCGTGGCCTATAACAGCGTGTTGGTGTTCAACGTGTTGGGTGTCTCGGGCTTGGGAGAGGCCAATGTGCCTTTGGCGAAGAACGAAGATTGGGAGCAGCCGCTGGTAGATTTGCTCGATACGTATCACAACCTGACGAGCCGCAATGCGCTGGAATGCTATCACGATTCTCAGCAGGCGCTCGACATGGCGATGAACCTGTTTAGCGCTGGTTACCTGCCCTTGGAGCAGCGCTGCCACGCCGAGAATCTGTTTTGGGCCATCTGCCGCAAGCTCCAGCGCATCGTGCAGCATATGGACTTCGTACCCGAAGAGTTTGAAGGGCTCGACGAGCTGCTCTCGGATACTTATTTCTGCAACTTTTCCTTGTTCCAATCGATTCCCGACAGTTGGGCCATTAAGCAACTTTTTCCCGTGATGCCCATTCACCGGCTGAACGAAGAGCCAACCGTCCATGCCGTGTTGGGCGACATCACCTGCGATTCCGATGGCAAGATCGACCAGTTCATCGACCGCCGCGATGTGAAACGCACGTTGCCCCTGCACGTCTTCAACGGCTCGCCCTATTACCTGAGTGTTTTCTTGGTCGGTGCCTACCAGGAAATTCTGGGCGATATGCACAACCTGTTCGGCGATACTCACGCCGTGCATGTCAGTCTCGACAACAACGACCAGGTGGTGCTGGAAACCGTCGTCAAGGGCGACACCGTGCGCGAAGTCTTGAACTATGTCGAGTTCGACCCCGACGCGCTAATCCACCGCATGCGCACCGATGTCGAACGCGCCGTGCGCGAGGGGCGGTTGGATTACGAGCAGGCAGGCCGGTTCTTGAAGTACTACGAGCAAGGCCTCCAGGGCTACACCTATCTAGAAGACCCCAACGAGGCCTAGTCCAGCGTCCGTCGTCACTTTGACCAGTCCGAAGCAACTCCCGCTGCACTGGTGCTCCGTCACC
>CAYSXM010000429.1:0-4666 GCA_964434905.1 uncultured Pirellulales bacterium
ATCACCTTGGTGTTGGATCAGTCGCATGCCGATTTCGAATTGTCTTGGGAAATCGCCGATCGCATCAACCACGAGTCGCCGATTCGCGGCGACTCTGAATTGCTAGCCCGGGCGCTGGACCAGGTAAATATTGAAGTGAGCATTCCCCGCGGCTATCGCGACGACCCCGTGTCGTTCCTAGCGGTGATTCTCAGCACGCCGATTGCCCAGCCGCGTACCGCGGCCACGGTGTTTATCAGCGAGTCGAGCGGGGCGATTGTGATCGGCGACGACGTGGAGGTGGGGTCGGCCGTGGTGTCGCACAAGAACGTGGTGATTGAAACGGGGAACAACCTGCCTTCGGACCGCTTCAACGCCATGCATCCCAGCGTGGATGAGCGCGAGTTTCCGGAACAGGTTACCCGCCTGAAGGCGTTGGCCGAGGCGTTGAACGCGGTCAAGGTTCCCAACGAGGATGTCATCGACATCATCAAGGGTTTGGAGCGCAGCGGCAAACTGCACGGCCGCTTGATTGTGGAATAGCGTTGCAGGCCGTGGCCAAGAACCCAACGACCGAGAGGATCGCATGCATCTTTCGCCAACCGCATCCGTGGGGCCAGCCCCCTGGCAGAATCTGGGCGCAGCAGGTCCAGTTCAGGCACCGGCGGCGCTCGAGGTACCAGGTGGCGATGAGTCTGAAGTGCGCCAAGCGTTCGATTCGTTCGTGGGACAGACGTTTTATGGCCAGATGCTGGCTTCGCTTCGCAAGTCGGTGGGCAAGCCGGCCTATTTTCACGGTGGCCAGGCAGAGGAAATGTTTCGTAAGCAGTTGGATCAGGTGCTGGCCGAAAAGCTGAGCGAAAAATCGGCGGGCCAATTCACCGGGCCAATGTTCGATCTGTTCACGCTACAACGCCGCTAGGAGAGTCGGCTGGAAAACCGACTTGGAGGTCCGCGCGCCGCCAGGTCGTGCAGCCCCGGCCGGGGCGACCGGCGCGAACGAGCGGCCGCGCCGCGCGGCGGGCTGGCGACAGGTTGGAAGTAAGAACGAGGGTCGGCACAAGGTCGTTTTGCCTAGCGATTGGGAATCCACCCTGAAAAAGGCACGAGATGAATGACGTTTCATGCGAATCGAACGTGGCACCCGGCACCTGCCCCCCGCCGCGACCTCTCGAATTGGATTGGGAACTGGAAATCGCCACGCTGCTGGGTGGGTTGTCGCAAGCGCAAGACGAGTTGTTGTCGCTATTGTCTGAGAAGCGGCAATTCCTGGTGAACTCGAACCTGGTGGGTTTGGCTGGCGTGCAAGCGCGCGAGGCAGAGTTGCTGGCGCGTTTAGAGGGTTGTTTGGATCACCGCGCGCGGTTGCTTGCCTGGGCTTCCCAAGACGGCCTGCCGAGCCAGAGTATCCAGGCCCTGTCGCTTACCTTGTCGCCACGGGTACGCGAGGAATTGTCACCGCAACTTGCGCAAGCTTCCGCGCGATCGCGTTTGCTCGGGCATCACAGTTTGTCGAACTGGGTGGTCGCGCAGCGCACCCTGCTCTATCTCTCGCATCTGCTAGAGATAATTGCCACCGGCGGGCGAATGCAGCCGACATATGAGAAAGACGCTAGCGCGGCCGGTTCCGGCTCGCTCGTCGATCAGGCGGCCTGAGGGGTCGACCTGGGGGCTGTCCGATGGCTCGGGCAGCGTGTCGGGGCATTGCCCTGGTGAGATGCCTGTGGTTCGACGGGCGATCGCGGGGGGCTAGTGTAGCGTCCGTCGTCCTTTGAGGAATTCGAGGCAACTCCCGCTGCACTAGAAGTTGTTTGCCCCAAACCCCTTGCGAGTTTGGGGTCGTTCCGCGTCACCCAGCAAAGCTGGGTTGACGCTCCACTAGGTAGCGCGCATGTCGCTTTCCAGTAGCTTGAACATCGCCGGCAATGCGCTATTTGCTAATCAAATAGGGCTGCAAGTCACCGGCAACAATATCGCGAATGCGAACACGCCGGGCTATGTTCGGGAAGAACTGGTGTTGGCCCCGGCGCCCACGCAGCGATTGGGTCGCTTGACGCTTGGTTTGGGTGTCGAAGTTGCCGGAATCGTGCAGAAGATCGACCGGTTCCTGGAGTCTCGGTTGCGCGGCGCGGGAAGCGATGCGGCGGGCGCACAGGCACAGGTCGATGCCTATGCACAGCTCGAGGCGCTGGTAGGCGAGCTGAACGACGGCGATCTGAGTACTTCGCTCGACAAATTCTTCAACAGCATTCACGACGTGTTGGCAGATCCGGCTAGCGATTCGGTCCGCAATCTCGTGGCGTTGCGCGGCGAGACGTTGACCCAAGACGTGCAGCGCCTGTCGAGCCGGGTACGTACGGTGCGGGTGGGAGTAAACGACCAGTTGGCCGCCGCGGCCGAGAACATTAATCGCCTGACCGCCAAAGTGGCCGGGCTGAACGTGCAGATCGCCTCGGCCGAGGCCTCGACTGCCAATAACAGCGATGCCGTGGGTTTGCGCGATAGCCGCAAGGAAGCGTTGGACAGCCTGGCCAGATTGATCGACATCGAGGTCAACGAGCAGGGCAATGGCGAGGTCAACGTGTTGCACCAGGGCGAATTCCTGGTGTCGGAGGGGAGTACGCGCGAGGTCGAGGTGCAATTTGAATCCGATCGCGGGTTGGGCGCGGCGTATCTGCAATTGTCGGACACGCAAACCAGGCTGACGCCTACGGGGGGCGAAGTCGCGGGGTTGACCACGGCGCGCGACGACGTGCTGGGGGGCTTCCTTGACGATTTGGATTCGCTGGTTGGCAGCCTGGCATTTGAGTTCAATCGCGTGTTCAGTTCAGGTCAAGGACTTTCCGGCTATCGAGAATTGACCAGCGCCAATGCGGTGAATGATGTCACCGTGGCGCTCGACGCGGCGGGCTTGCCATTCACGCCGACCAACGGTGGGTTCGACCTCGAAGTGTTTGATCGCCAGACCGGCTTGACGCGAACCACCCGGATCACGGTGAATCTTGACGGGTTGGGCACCGATACCTCGCTGACCGATCTGGCCGCGTCGATCGACGCGGTGAGCGGGGTATCCGCGTCGGTCTCCAGCACCGGCAAGCTGGAACTGTCGACCGACTCGAATCAACTGGAACTGGCCTTTGGCAACGACACCTCGAGCCTGCTGGCGGCGCTGGGTGTGAACACTTTTTTCACCGGATCCACCGCCTCGGACTTTGGGGTCAATGCCAGCGTGGCGGACGACCCCGCCAAGTTTGCCGCCAGCCGCAACGGGGTGGGTGAAGACACGTTGACGGCAGTGGACCTGGCCGATTTCCTGGATCAGCCGCTGGAAACTCGCGATGGAGCGACGTTGGCCAACCTGTACGACCGGTTGGTCAACGGGGTGACACAGGGGTCGGCCGTGGCTCGAAGCGTGGCCGAGGGGCTGGACACTTTTGAGCAGTCGTTGAACAGCCAATTCCTAGCCGTCAGCGGCGTCAGTCTCGATGAAGAAGCAATTCGTCTGATTCAGTACCAGCGGGCGTTTCAGGCCAACGCGCGGGTGATTTCCACGGTCAGCCAGTTGTTCGACATTCTGGTCAATCTGTAGCGCTCGATTCGGCGACGTTCGAGGGGGCATGGTGTGGGATCGATCATTCCGATACCGTCTTCCCGCATTAGCGATCTGCTGGTGCGCGATCGTTTGCTGAACCAATTGAAGAGTGACCAGGGAGCACTGCTCAATCTGCAAACGCAATTGAGCACGGGGCGCCGGGTGATTGCCCCGAGCGACGACCCGCGAGCCACGCAGCGCGCCGTAGGGCTGCAACGCTTGTTGGAACGCAAGAACCAGGTGTTCGACAACGTCAAGACCAGTCAATCTTATTTGCAGGCTACTGATTCCGCACTGGGAAACGCCACGGACATTCTACGGGGCATTCAGGCCGAGGTGGCGGGTGTCGTGGGAGTGACTGCCAGCCAGCAACAGCGCGACGCGGCGGCTGCGCAAATCGCCAACACCACACGGCAGTTGGTCGACATCGGCAATCGGCAGTTTCGCGGCCGATACCTGTTCGCCGGGTCACGAACGGCCAATCTGCCGCTGGGCTTTTCGGGCGACCTGGTGGTGTTTGGGGGAAACGAGCGGGACCTGCCGACCTATGGCGACTTGGATCAACTGTTTGCCACGAATCGGGGAGCGAACGAAGCGTTCGGCACACTGTCCGAAGGGGTGCGGGGCGCTGCCGACTTGAACCCGCGTTTGAATGGAGCGAATTTGCTGAGCGACTTGCGGGGCGGGCTAGGCGTGGGGCTGGGCACGCTGCTGATCAGCGATGGTACTCAAAATCGGCAGGTCGATCTGAGCGGTGCCAGCACCGTCGACGACGTGGTGCGCTTGCTCGAAGGTGACAATGCCACGGGACCCTTGATTACCGCGCGGCTCGGGGGCTCGGGGTTCGACGTCTCGCTACGCGGTGCGGGGGCCCTGACGATCACCGAAGTGGGTGGCGCCACGGTGGCGCACGACCTGGGGTTGTTTCGCGATACGCCTGCCGGATCCTCGATCGTCGGTGCCGATGTCGGCCCCAAGGTAACGCTACACACGCGGCTCGATGACCTGCTGGGGGTGCGGGCCCAAGCGATAGTCTCGCCGGGAGGGGTGGGCAACGATTTGGTGATCGAGGCCGACCTGCGCGGAACAGGCTCG
>CAYSXM010000430.1:0-4666 GCA_964434905.1 uncultured Pirellulales bacterium
CTGGGCGAATATCTGCGCGTGCTGACCCTGGGGCTGGGCTGTTTGCTCGTGTTGACCGCCGGGCGCGCCGCGGCGGGGCTGCATGGTTCGGAGATTGTCGGCTCGTTGTTGCTGGTGTTGGCCGGGGCGATGCTGGCCAGTTCCAGTCACGACCTGGTGCTGCTGTTCGTGGGGTTGGAACTGATTTCCATCCCTACCTACGTGTTGTTGAGCCTGGATCATGCGGATAACACGCAACAGGAATCGGCCACGAAGTACCTGTTGTTGAGTATTTTGTCATCGGCCGTGCTGCTATACGGGTTCGCGTTCTTGTACGGCGTGGGGGGTTCCACTCGGTTAGCAGACATTCAGGCCCATTTGCCCTTGGCCGAGGCTGCCGGCATGCGCCCCTTGGCCGTGCTGGGGCTGGTGCTGGTGTTCGCCGGCTTGGCGTTTCGGCTGTCGGCGGCGCCGTTTCATTTCTACGCGCCCGACGTGTACGAGGGGAGCTCGCAACTGAACGCGGCGTTGTTGTCGGTGGTGCCCAAGCTGGCTGCCTTGGTGGCGGTGGTGCGGGTGTTGACCGTGGCGCTGCCGAGCGTGGCCTCGTTTGGTTGGATGCTGGCGCTGATGCTGGCGCTGGTATCGATGACCTTGGGAAATGTGGTGGCGCTGTGGCAAACCAACGTGCGGCGGCTGCTGGCCTATTCTTCGATCGCCCATGCCGGCTATTTATTGATTGGCCTGACGGTGGCCTTTGCCGCGCGCGGCGGCGCCGAATTGCCCGCCGCACTCGATGGCATTGGCGGTGCGGTGTTTTATCTAACGGTGTATGCCGTGGCCACGACCGGGGCCTTCGCGGCACTGGTCTATCTGGGCGGTCCTGACAGTGAAATCGACACGGTCGACGACCTGGCGGGCCTGGGCCAGTTGCGCCCCTGGGCGGGCCTGTCGCTCGCGGTATGCATGTTCAGCCTGGCGGGCATTCCACCGTTGGCCGGTTTCTGGGGCAAGTTGACACTGTTCTCGGCGGCCATTGCGGTGCGGCAAGCCGATGTGGCTGCTCCGCTGGAAGGTTGGTTTCTGGCGCTGGCCGTGGTGGGCGTGCTCAATGCGGCCATTGCCGCGGCGTACTATCTGCGCATCGTGGGCACGTTGTATTTTCGCCCGGCACTAACCACGGGGCGAGCTCCTGGCCCGGGCTCGGCTGGCGCGGGGGTGGCCATGTTGCTAGCGACGCTGGTGGTGTTGGCCGTGGGATTGCGACCGGGGCAACTGTTGAATGCGGCCACTCGACTTCGGCCGACGGGCGAACCCCTGCAAGACGCGCCGTCTCTATCGCCCGGGGTACGTGCCGAGACGCACAGCTTGCCGGGCGAGGTGGCCACATTCTTAGCGCCAGGCGATTCGCGCCTGGGGGCGGAGTTCGCGGTACGGGCCGCGGCAAACAGCCGCTGAGCGGGCATAGGCCCTTTCGGCATCGCCGGCGACTAACTCGCCTGCTACCAACTTGCCTGCGGCCGACTCGCGCGTGACCAGCTTGCCACGGACCAGCGGCAAAGCCGACGGCAGTGCCGAACGGTCTGGAACGCCCGCCCCGGCGCCGAGCGAACCGGAGGGTGCAAACTGGGAAATCAAAAAAGCCACGGGCGGCGGTGAGTTTGGGCGAACCCTAAGGGCCGGAAACCACTAAACTTAGGGGGTACTCCTCCGCCGCCCATGGACTATTCCCGGCTGTCCGAACGCGAGGCAGACGAATTTCAGAGTTCGTCGCCGCAGCCCGACCGCCATGCCCCTGGGTGGTGGAAAAATACTTGGTGCCAGTGACAACTGTGTGTCATCGTGGCCCAAAGTTGTGTGTAGATTTTCCAAGTTATTTTGATCCGTTTCGTGGGTGCCACCACCGAAGGGGTGCCGCGCGAGGCCCAGAGTGGGGTTGCGGTTCATGGCCGATCGGAAACGCGCGGCCGGCGGCTTCGGCAAGTTTCTGGACGATGCGGCCAGGGCTGCCTATGTGGTCGACCAGCACGGTCGTTTGGCGGCTTTTAACAGGGCGGCGCTGGACCAATTTGGTCCGGAATTGGCGGCCATTTTGGGCCAATTCTGCCGCTATGGCGCGGCGCCGGGCGCAGGTCCTGGGCCGGCCTTGTCCGCGGCGTTGGCGGTGCCGCCCGAGCTGCCCAGCGCGGGGCAGCAAGCGGCGCTGTTGTGTTGGCGTTTCCAAGGGCAGAACTGGCAAGCGCTGGCGGAGTTTCACGATCTGGGGGGAGACGAAACCGAAGACGAACCGCGTGGTCCGGTGCTCGTGCTGGTGGGCCCTGGCAGCGTGGCGTCCGCAGCGCACGGGCCGTCGCAAATCGACGCGGGGACGGTGTTGCCGGGGGCGTTGCACGCTTCGTTGGCGTCGTTGCGTGCGGAGTTCCAGCATTGGTTTCACATCGAGCGTTTGGCTGGCAAGAGCTATTTGGCCGAGCGGTTGCGCAGCCAGGTACAGGCTGCCGCGGCGAGCGAGGCCAACGTGTTGGTGGTGGGGCCGGCAGGCAGTGGTAAACAGCACCTGGCGCGCACCATTTACCTGGCCAGCGATGGCGATTTTTCTCGTCCTTGCCTCCCGCTGGCGTGCGAGCTGCTGGGCGAGGACCTGCTGCGCCGAACATTGGCAGCCTGGCCGAAGCCATCTGCCGAGGGGCAACAGCTCGCCACATTGTTGCTCGAGCAGGTGGATCGTTTGCCGGCCGAGGGCCAGGCCGACCTGTGGGCCGCCTTGCAAAAGACACCGCGCGCGTTTCGCGTGTTGGCCACGGCCGAGCAGTCGCCCCTGGAACTAGCCGAGCGCGGCCAGTTCCATGTGGGGCTAGCTCACGCGCTATCGACCTGGGTGCTGGAAACGGGGACGCTGGCGGCGCGCATCGACGATTTGCCCTGGCTGGCTCAGGCCTTTCTGGAAGTGGCCAACGCCGGCGGCACGAAACAACTGGCCGGCTTTTCGCCCGAGGCGCTGGCCCAACTGGCATTGTATGCCTGGCCTGGCAACTTGGACGAACTAGCCCGGGTGGTGGCAGCAGCGCACGCCGTGGCCGAGGGGCCGTTGGTGGCGCTGGCCGATTTGCCCTCCGTGGTGCGCACGGCGGGCGAGCTGCGTGGGCTGAAGAAAAACCGTTTGGAGCCCATCGACCTCGAACAGGTGCTTGCCGACATCGAAACCGATCTGTTGCGGCAAGCGCTGCGGGCGGCGCGGGGCAACAAGACCAAGGCCGCCGAACTGTTGGGATTGACTCGCCCCCGGTTGTATCGCCGCCTGGTGCAGCGAGGTCTGGAAGTGCCGTCGGCTGTCGAGGGCGAATTGCCGGTATTTGAACCTGCCCCTGACGACGGTGCCTTGGCCCCCGAGGAAGGTAGAGATGAAGCCGCAACTTGAGGCCTGGTTCGATCGCGAGCCTGGGGCGCATTTGCCCGCGGCCTCGATCGTGGTTTGTGAACGCGATGGCTTCTGGGCTGCACACCTGATGCGGCGCGCGCCCGAGTTGCACGGCCGGTTGGTGGAAACGCGCCATGCGGCCGACGCCCAAGCGGCCCTGGTGCAGGCGCCTGCCTCGCTATTGGTTGGCGAGATGCCGAGTGCGTTGCGAGTTGCCGCGGCGGGCAACACGCCGTTGGCGCGCGCGGCGATGGGGCCGGGTGTGCTCGGGGCGCTGGGGCGGAGTTTTCCTCAAGCCCGGCTGGTTTTGGTATCGCCTGGCCCGGTACCCGAGCGGGTGTTGTACCTGGCGCGGCTGTGGGGCGTGGTGGCGGTAGCGGACACGCCCTATGGGCTGGGGGCGATCGTGGCCCTGGCGCGGCGACAATGCCGCGATTTTCCGCCGCTGGAGGCCGCGCGGGACCGCTTCGACCCTATTGCCGGCCTGGAAGAATCAGTAAGCTGACCGAGCCGCTGGAGAGCGCTTGCGAGTGCTGGCGTGCGTGACCGCTGGCCGGTTGCGAGCGGGATTCGTTCTGGTAGTACCGGTGGCGGAACCTTATTCGTGGGAAGATGGTGTCGTCGATGGCAGCGCCCGTGAGCCTGGCCGAAGTGCACGCCGTGCTGGCCGATTTTTCCGATCCGGAGTCGGGGCGGGGCGTGGTTGCCATGGAACAAGTGCGCGACATTCGCCTGGCCGATGGCGCCCTGTCGCTCGAGCTGGGGCTTACCACGCATTCCGCGTCGGTGTGGTCCGAGACGCAAGCCGACCTGGTGGAACACCTGCGCAGCAGGCTACCGGGCTTGCGTTCGGTCGAGGTGCGTTTAGCGGTGCATCGACGGCCGCCGGTGGTGTTGGGTGAAGTGGGCCTGGCCGCCAAGAGCGTGATTGCGGTGGGCTCGGGCAAGGGGGGCGTTGGCAAAAGCACCGTGGCTGCGGCGTTGGCGTTTGGGCTACGGCGCGCTGGCGCGGTGGTCGGGCTGATGGATGCCGACGTGTATGGCCCCAGCATTCCCCACTTGCTGGGCGTGTCGGGCCGCCAGCCTGAGCAGGTCGACAAGAAAATTCAACCGATCGAAGCCTTTGGGCTGAAGGTGATGTCGATGGGTTTCTTCGTACCCGCCGGGCAGGCCGTGGTGTGGCGCGGCCCGATGTTGCACGGGGCGATCACTCAGTTTCTGCGCGACACGGCCTGGGGCGAGCTCGATTATTTGATCATCGACATGCCA
>CAYSXM010000431.1:0-4659 GCA_964434905.1 uncultured Pirellulales bacterium
GCCGCTCGTTCCACGTCGGGCAGTCGTAGCACCTCGTGCCCCGTGCGATCGCCGTCGAGGACCGGACAACCCAGACTAGCCAGGTGTTCCGCCACGAGGCTCTTGCCACTGGCCACGCCGCCCACCAGGCCCAGCACCAGCATGGCGTTACTCCTTTGTCGGCACGACGACCGCAACGTTCGAGTCGGCCCGTCGATGGCCCGCCTTCAATTCCAATTTTCGACATCCGACCAGCGCGGGCCACTTTTTACATCCACTTTCAAGGGCACCCTCAGCGGCAAGACGCCGGTCATTTCCTCGCAGACCAATCGCGCCAAGGCCGGCAGTTCGGCGGCCGGCGTCTCAAACACCAGTTCGTCGTGAATTTGCAGCAGCATCCGCGCGGGAAATGTTTCGCGCTCCAATCGACGATGCACCGCCAGCATGGCCAGTTTGATCAGATCGGCAGCCGACCCCTGGACCACGGTGTTGATCGCGGTGCGTTCCGGCAGATTGCGCTGCCGCGATTTGTCTTTCGGGCGTTGTGCGGCGAGGCGAACGCCTTGGATCGCGCGTCGCCGCCCTAGAATGGTCGTTACGAAGCCTTGTGACGCGCATTGCACCAGGACCTGTTCGAGCCAGGCATCGACGCCGGGATATTGCCGAAAATATGCCTCGATGAACTCGGCCGCTTGAGCCTGGGGAATGCCCAGTTGCTTAGCCAGACCGAACGGGCTTTGACCGTACAGCACGCCGAAATTAACCGCTTTTGCTTGCCGTCTTTGGTCGCTGGTTACCGCCTCGATCGGCACGCCCGCCACCTGAGCCGCTACCCGCGCATGCACGTCTTCGTCGCGCGCAAAGGCATCGCACAGGGCCTGGTCGCCCGAGAAGTGCGCCAGCACCCGTAGTTCAATTTGTGAATAGTCGGCTCCTACCAGTAACCAACCTGGTTCGCCTGGTAAGAAGGCCGAGCGAATACTCCGCCCCGCCTCGGTTCGAATGGGAATGTTCTGCAAGTTAGGGTCGCTACAGCTCAGCCGACCCGTGGCGGCCACCACCTGGTTGAACGAGGCGTGCACGCGGCCCGTTCTCGGGTGGACCAAGGCCGGCAGCGCGTCGACATAGGTCCCCTTGAGTTTGGCGAACTGTCGATATTCGCAAATTTTAGCTGGCAGTGGGTGCAAAGCGGCCAATTCCTCCAGCACTTCGGCGTCGGTGCTAGGTCCCGTCGCCGTGCGTTTTACGATCGGTAGCTTGTGTTCCTCGAACAATACTTGTTGCAATTGCTTGGGCGAGGCCACGTTGAATTCGCGCCCCGCCAACTCGAAAATCTCTCGTTGCAAGGTGGCCACGCGCTCGCCAAATTCCCTGCTCAGGGTTTCCAAGCGGGCCACGTCGACACGAATTCCGTTCACTTCCAGTTCCACCAACACGTCGATCAACGGCATCTCCAACGTTTGGAACAGGTGCGCCAGGCCATCGTCGGCCAGCCGCGATGCCAGGGGCGCGCGCAACCGCCAAGCGACATCGGCATCTTCCGCCGCATAATCGGCCACCAACGCCGTGGGCACCTGGTCCATGCGTCGCTGATCCTTGCCGGTGCCGAGCAACGATTCGATCGCGATGTTTTCGTGGCCCAAGTACCGGCGTGCCAGCACATCGAGGTTGTGGTTCCGTTCGCCAGCATCGAGCAAATAGCTGGCCAACAGCGTATCGAAGGCCGCGCCCACAGGACGCAGCCCCGCCATGCGCAACACGACGAAGTCGTATTTCAGATTCTGCCCGACCTTGGCTACGGCCGGGTCTTCCAGCAACGGGCGCAGCGCCGCCAACACTTGTTCCGGGTTCAAACACGGCTCGCCGGCCGGAGCCCGCACCGGCACATAGTAAGCGACGCCTGGTTCCCAACTGAACGAGCAGCCCACCAACTCGGCCTGGGTGGGGCTGATGCTGGTGGTTTCCGTGTCGAACGAAAATTCCGGTTGCTGTCGCAATTGTTCGATCAGCCAGGCGAACTGTTCCGGGCTGTTCAACAAGCGATAGTCCGACTGCCACTGCGGCGCGCTGCTGAGAATGGCCGGGGCATCGTCCATCGCGTCGCCGGCCAGGCGGCGCACCCGTTCTGGAAAACTGCGGAACCCCAGTTCTTGAAATAGCGCGCAGGCCTCGGCCGCTCGCACCTTGTCTACGCGACCCGCCCGCCAGTCGATGGCCACGGGGGTCTGGCGATCGAGTTCGACCAACCTCCGGCTGATTGCGGCGCGATCCCGGAAGGCCAATAAGCTTTCACGGCGTTTGGGCGCTTTGATCTCGTCGGCGTGGGCCAGGACCTCAGCCAACGTGTCGTACCTCGAAAGCAGTTCCTGCGCCCCCTTGGGGCCGATGCCGGCTGCTCCGGGAATGTTGTCCACCGCGTCGCCTACCAGGGATTGAAAATCCACCACCTGGTCGGGGCGCACGCCCCAGTCGGCCGCCAGCGCCGCGGGGTCGTACACCTGGTCCTTGCGAATGTTGTAGATCCACACCCGTTCGCCCAGCAATTGTCGGCAATCTTTGTCCGCTGTGACCAGCGCGCAACGGCCGCCGTGTTGTTGCACTAGGTGAGCAATGGTGGCCAACACGTCGTCCGCCTCGTAGCCGGGACAACTGACGACCGGAATGTTCAGGCCGTGAAGCACACTTTCAATTAGACCAAACTGCGGTGCCAGGTCCGCCGGCATGTCGGCGCGCTGCCCCTTGTACTCTGCGAATAGTTCGTGCCGAAACGTGGGCGTGGGCAAGTCGAAGGCGCAAAACAAATAGTCGGGACGTTTTTCCTCTAACAGGTACAGCATGTCGCGAGTAAAGCCATACACCGCGTTGACAGGCCGCCCGCTGGGGCTGCTCATTTCCGGCAGGCCATGAAAAACCTGGAAAATTAGCGAGTTGGCGTCGACCACGTAGACCAGCTTGTCGGCCAGGTCTGGCATTCCCTGGTGTGACTCGTCGTCGGCTGCAGCGCGAATGTCCTCGCTGCCTGGGTTCGGTTTGGCCCCCAAGACGCTCACGGCCACGGGGCGACCGTCCGGCGAGTCGCCAGAGGCCCTAGGTTGCACGCTAGGGGGCTCTTGTGCGTTACTCGTACTGATTTGCCCTTCGAGCAGCTCTTCCATCCCGGGCAGTCGAACCTGTCGTGGGGCGCGCGGCATGGCATTCCTTCAGGAACTGCATCGGCCAGACAACCGTGGCCAGTTGGCCCGTAGTTGACCCCAGAAACCCTGGCCTGGCCAGCCTCGTGTCGATGGGCAGATGTTCGACTTGCGGGCGGGGTATTTTGTCGCAAGCCTGAGATTTGTAAATCGTTACGTCGAAGTAGCTGGGTCCGCCCGGTGACCAGCCGGTTGACCGAATGGAACTGTTTATTCCATAGGAACTTAGAGCACCCGCGACGCCATTGGTCAGGTAACTGGGGGGGCTGGGCCTTACCTTTTTCGTTGACGTCCCAAACCCCCCTGTTTATCATCGACATAGGTCTATATTCGATCGACAGTTAGGGTTTGTCTGCCGGCGAACGGCTGTTCCTGTTCGCGACTTCGAACAGGCTTTTCATTAGCAGCCGTGGGGATAGTTCGCGTCGGGTCGCGTTAGCGGCTTGGCTACGACACATAGGGGGCGGCGGGAGGGTCCTTCGCGGGGCCCGCGCAAGCAGAACTCTCCACGCCTGGCAAAGCAAATTGCCGGACGGCGGAGGCTCTTGGACCAGGAAAGCAATTCATGGCGAGCAGCGAAAATCAAGGCCTGCAGATCACGATGATCGTGTTCATCATTCTGACAGTCTTGCTGGGTGTCTCTACCTATGTGTTTTTTCGGCAAGCGGGCGAGTTCGACCAGCGGGTCCAAGCCCAAGCCGCCGAGTTGCAAAACGCCAACAACAGCGTTCGTAAGTCGGAAGAAGAGTTGATTCGCATGCGCGAGATTATCGGGGTGGCCCCCGACGCCGCGGGCGCTGCTGCGGCCGGCGGTTTACAGGCCGTGGAAGACGCATTCAAGGCCGACATGGATAAATTTGCCGCCACGCTGCCGGAAGAAAAGCGACGCTATCGCGACGCGCTGGAGACGTTGTTTGATGAACAGAACACCATCAACCAGCGGCTGAAGGAAGAATTGGCGCGAACCCAAGACCTGATGGACAAACACAACCAACGCGAAGCGGCCAAAGATGGCCAGATTCAAGAACACGTGAAGGCGGTGGAAGTCACCAAGGCCGAGTTGGCCACCGAGCGTGCCAAGTTCGCCGAGGAACTGGCCCGCATCACTGCCACGAACGAAGAGTTAAAGACCTCTCTCAGCGAGCGACAAACCGAGCTGGAAACGGCGCGCGAACAAGGCAACACCAACAAGAAGGATTTCGATCGCCAGGTAGCGCGGTACGAAGCACAGCTCGATGGCTTGCGCCGTCAGATTCTCGAAATCACCAAGACGACCTTCGAGGCAGCCGACGGCCAGGTGGTCCGTGTCGACTTGGCCAAACGGCTGGTGTGGATCAACCTGGGCAATAACGATTACGTGCGTCCGCTGATCGCTTTCAGCGTATACGGAACCGATCAAAACGACGTGGCACGCAACCAACCCAAGGGACGTATTGAAATCACGCGGGTGCTGGGCGACAAACTGGCTGAAGCCCGCATTCTGGAAGAC
>CAYSXM010000432.1:0-4652 GCA_964434905.1 uncultured Pirellulales bacterium
ATCCTGCGGAGCGTGCAGATTTCGCGGCTGGGTGCATCGAACGTTGCCAGCGACGGATAGGGGACCGTGCGGCGCCAATAGGTATAAAGCGCGCGGCGATAGCGATCCTCGCCGGTGCTCGTGGGCCAGGTGCGCTGCCCGTTGAAGGCGGCTCGCCACAAACCGTCGGGCTGGGGCGGATAGACCGACGGCCCGCCCACCTTGCGCGACAGCAACCCTGCCAGGGCCAGCGCCTGATCGCGCACCATTTCTGCTTCGAGCCGGCCGCTGGGCCCCCGTGCCAGCCAACGGTTTTCCGGGTCGCGTTGGCGTCGATCGGCCGAGACGGTGGAAGATTGTCGATAGGTGGCCGACGTCAGCAGGCGGCGCAATAGTCGCTTGAGATTCCAATCGCGCGCGAAGTCGAGGGCCAGTGCGTCAAGCAACTCCGGGTGCGAGGGGGGCTGCCCTTGGCTACCGAAATCTTCCTCGCTGACGACCAAGCCCTGGCCGAACAACTGGGCCCACAACCGGTTGACGGTGACCCGCGCAGTGAGCGGGTTCTGGGGGTCGACCAACCAGCGGGCCAACCCCAGGCGGTTGCGTGGCGCGTCGGCCGGCCAGGGGTGAAGCGCCGCGGGAGTAATCGCCGACACTTCGGCCGCGGGTGTCAAAAAATTGCCCTTGAACAGCACGTGGGTTGCGCGCCGGCTGTCGGGGGGCAGCTCGCGCATGATTGGGATCGCGGCGATTTGGACCTCGAGCTGGGTTCGCGCTTGGCGCGCCTGTCGAAGCGCCGCGCGTTCGGCCACAAAACGCGGCGACAAGTCGAGATAGGCCTGACGCACGACTCGTTGCTGCTCCAACGTGCGATTTGCCGGAGCGACACGCAGCGCGCCCCAGAGCGGCGTGGTGGGTAGAGGTGTCCAGGCCCAGCCCACGGCCGCCTCGCGCGACCAGCACTCGGCGGCAGCAGGCTGATCCGTGACGATCGTTTCCAAACGGTGCTCAATGGCAGCAATCTGGGCGGCGTTCTCGTCGAGCTGTGCTTGTTGCGCTCGGGTGGCCGAGCGCAGTTGGGGTTCTTCGTCGCCGCGGTCGGCGTCGACCGATTGATTGAAAAAAGCGAACAGCCCGTAGTACTCACGCTGGGTGAAGGGGTCGTATTTGTGGCTGTGGCACTTGGCGCAACCAAAGGTAATGCCCATCCAGACCTGCATGGTGGTGTCGACGCGGTCTTTCACGGCCGCCACGCGAAACTCTTCGTCGTCGGTTCCGCCTTCGTCGTTGCTCATGGTGTTGCGATGAAACGCCGTGGCCAACACCTGTTCGGGCGTGGCCGAAGGGAGCAAATCGCCAGCCAATTGGTCGATGGTGAACTGGTCGAACGCCAGATTGCGATTGAGCGCCTCGATGACCCAATCGCGATAACGCCAGATGGTGCGCAGCGGGTCCGATCCATAGCCCTTGGAATCGGCGTAGCGAGCCAGATCGAGCCACTGCCTGGCCCAGCGTTCGCCATATCCGGGGTCGGCCAACAACCGGTCGACATAACGCTCGTAAGCATCGGAAGCCGAATCGGAGAGAAACAGGGACAGTTGCTCGGGCGTGGGGGGCAGGCCCACCAGATCGAGCGCGGCGCGGCGCGCCAGAGTGTGTCGATCCGCCTCGGCCGAAGGCTGCAAGCCTTCGCGCTCGAGCGCGGCCAAGACATAGGCATCTAGCGAATCGCGCACCCAGGCCGGGTTGTTCACCGTGGGAGGGGCACTGGGTCGGGGCGCGTGCCAAGCCCAATGGCCCGCTGCGGTGGCTGGTTCGGCCAGGTGGTCAGGCCAGGTGGCCCCTTCGGCCACCCAGCGAGTAAGCATCGCGATTTCCGATTCGTCCAAGGGCTCGCCATCGGTTTCAGGCGGCATCCGCAGCGGACCAATGCCACGCAGCAGTTGCACCAGGCGACTTTGCTCGGGGTTGCCTGGCACCACGGCCGGCTGACCAGAATCGCCGCCGGTCAGAACCGAAGACCGGCTGGAAAGACGCAAGCCGCTTTCCGTAAAGCTATTGTCGTGGCAGTGTAAACAGCGCTGTTCCCACACGGGCCGAATATCGGTCTCGAAATCCACCGGCTGGCCCGCCGGATCCGCGGCAAATGTCGGTGAAACCAAGGCCACCCAGGCAACCAGCCGGGCGAGCGCCCGTGGCGGCGTGGCAAAGGCTTTTCGCGCGAGGCGAACCAAGTGCATGGTTCCGGTCCCCTAGAGAGGGCGAATTAGCGGCCAGTCGGGCGATTTCGCCACACCCGGGCCGCCTGTATCGATGATATCACCTGGCGGCGGGCACCCCAAAGCAAACCGGGCCGGTAGCAGGGTTTGCAGATGGTCCGTCGGCCGCTAATATTTGGGGCTCTGGTCGTCGACAGACGGCCCGGTCGGCTGGTTCGACGGGAACTTACCGGCTCGCGGTCGAAGGACCCGTTGAATGGTAGTGTGGGGTGGAGCTGCCCCCCTGCCCTGTTTCCCAGGTCGTCGACAATCGCGCATGTGCCGGAGTGGCGGAATGGCAGACGCGCTGGATTCAAAATCCAGTGGCCGCAAGGTCGTGTGGGTTCAAGTCCCACCTCCGGTATTTTTTTTCGATGGCTGCTAGGGCTGGGCGGCAGGCTTGCCATCCGCCGAGCACTTGTCACTAGTGGCCGTGCGCATTTCGGATAGCGCATTTCGGGTAGCGGTGCAGCGCTGGCAGGCCGCGGCCAATCGCAGGAGCCCCCCTGATGCAAAGCAAGGCTTCCACCGTGGCGGCCTATCTGGACAGTTTGCCGCCTGAACGCCGATCAGCGATTGCCACCGTGCGCGGCATAATTCTAGCCAATCTCGATGGCGATTACGAAGAAGGCATGCAGTACGGCGCGATCGGCTACTATGTGCCGCATCGCGTGTTTCCCGCTGGCTATCATTGCAATCCGAAGCAACCACTGCCATATGCCGGACTGGCATCGCAAAAGAATTACATGTCGCTGTACCTGATGTGCCAGTACAGCAGCTCGCCCGAAATGAACTGGTTCCAGCGCGCATGGGCCAAGGCGGGCAAGAAACTGGACATGGGCAAGAGCTGTATCCGGTTCAAGCGGGTCGAGGATTTGGCGCTGGAGGTGTTGGGCGAGGCAATTCGCCGCACACCTGCCAAAAAATACCTGGCCGTCTATCAGCAGTGTTTGGCCGAAGCGGCGGCCAGTGCCGGGGCGCGCCGTGCCGAGCGCGCGGCGGGAAAAACCAGGCCGGCCAAGCCCCGGGCTCCGCAGCGCGCGGCCGGAAAAAAAGCCGGACCCCGGCGGACAGGCCGATCGTAGTTTCTCGCGGGTTTCCGTGCCGCGAAGCCCAGGCCGCGGGCAATTGCTGGGTGCCCCACGCGGTCCAGGGCCCGGGCCCCAGTCCGCTGGTAACGGTTAGTCCTATGATGTGTTAGGTCGTTACCCTGGGAAGGCTGTTCCGCTGGGGAAAAACTGGCCGGTCGGATCGAATGGGGCGATGATTTCCGTAGCGAGCGTTGTTCGCGCCGGAAGTTGGGCCGGTTTGGCCGCGGCCCCACCTTGGCCGGGTGGCCCGACTTGGCAAAACCGGCATCCCCGGTCTAGCCTGTCGTTGCTGCCCGGTAGCCGCGCGGCGGTTTGTATCGGTGCAGTGCTACCCGACGATTCCGATTTCTCGAACACGAACTGCGTGCCCGACATGAACATCTTGTTTGTAGCCAGCGAGGCGTCGCCCTTTGCCAAGACGGGCGGGCTGGCCGACGTGTGTGGCTCGCTGCCGGTCGAGTTGTCGCGCCGTGGCCACCAGGTAACGCTACTGTTGCCCGCCCATCGCGAGGTTTATCGAAGCGGTCGACCGATCGAGGGAACCGGCGTGCAGTTGTCGATTCCGGTGGGCTCGAAGGCGGTGACCGGATCGCTGCTACGCAGCAGCCTGCCCGATTCAGACGTGGCGGTATATCTGGTCGAGAACGAGGGCTATTTCAACCGGCCGGGACTGTACGGAGAAAACGGCCAAGACTATGTCGACAATTGCGAGCGCTTCGTGTTTTTCTGCCGGGCGGCCATGGAGTCGATTCGTCTGTTGAACCTGCGCGTCGACGTGCTGCATTTGCACGATTGGCAGACCGCGCTGGCCGCGGCCTATATGAAGACCGAATACCGGGCTGTACCGGGTTACGACCAAACCGCCACGGTATACACGATCCATAACCTGGCGTATCAGGGACGGTTTTGGCACTGGGACATGATGTTGACCGGTCTGGATTGGAAATACTTCAACTGGCACCAGATGGAGTTTTTCGGCGATTTGAACCTGATGAAAACTGGCCTGGTGTTTAGCGACGCCATTACCACGGTCAGCCCCCGCTATGCCGAGGAAATTCAGTCGCCCGAGCAGGGCTATGGACTGGATGGCGTGCTGCGGCAACGCCGCGAGGTGTTCAAGCTCCGCGCGCGCCCTAGCGTGGCGCGCCGTATCGAATCGCTTCCAAGGTTCGAAAGGTGTCAAGAGGCGAGACGCGAGCGCGGGATTCTGCGGATCAACGTCCGCCGCGATCTGCGCGACGAAGCGATCGCCACTGCCGTCGGCGGCATGAAACGCCAGAGGATTGCTCATCGCAAACGACGCCGCGAGCGAACGGACCCGGTT
>CAYSXM010000433.1:0-4631 GCA_964434905.1 uncultured Pirellulales bacterium
GCTGGTGTTGGTAGTGATATCCCAGGTTCTAATTCACGCCGGCCAGCGGCCGACATTTGGGCAGCACGGTGACATGCTGCAGTCGCTGGTCGATTCCTATTGGAGATTGCAAAATTACACCTTGCCGTTGGCTTACGAAGGCCGAGTAGTCGACGTTTTGACCGTCGGGCGCGACTGGCTGTTTCGGGCGGCAATTGTCGCCGGTGCCGTGACGCTGTTGGCACGTCGCTGGAGCGACCGCCAGTTGGCGATGGTTTGTGTGTTGGTTGTGCAGTGTGCGTTCTTCACGGCGCTGCGTTGGGCGCTAGGTCGCGATTTTTTTATCTATCGCTACAGCATTTCCCTGCTCTTGCCGTTGCTGCTCGTGGTGGGGTCCTGGGCCGTGGCCATGCGCTGGCGGTGGGTGTGGCCCGTGTGCGTCGCGGTAATCTTGGCCAGTTACCTGCCGTATGTCTATGTGCAGAACGCGCGGCTGTCGAAAGATGGAGATTGGGATCGCGTGGTCGACTACCTCGCCACGCAAGAGTCGCCCGGCGAACCAATACTTACCTTCGTCAGCTACGCGGAAATGCCGCTCCGTCTGGCCTATCGGGGCGAGAACGCGATTGTGCCCATACCGCGTCCGTGGCCGCTCGATCGGCATACCCCGGCCGCCTGTGTGTTGACCAACGAAGGCGAAGTAGCGCAAGTGCTCGATCGGGCCGTGCCACGCGGTGGGCGATTTCATCTGGTAGTTAGCGCCGCGGCTCCCTTTCAGGCCAACAACCCTCACCGTGAAATTCTCGACAAGTATCTCGAGCGCGAGTGCGTGCTCGAGTTCCAACGAGTATTTCGCGGTACCGAGGTTCTCACGTACCAACGTCCACAGTTTCAAGACGAAACTCCATGAGCCTGGCCTACGAACCCTCTGAAGTGGGCTTGCTGTCCCCCGCCACGAATTCGTCCGAGGCCCCGCGCACCCACGTGCTCACGGTCGCCCTCGAAGATTACTTTCACGTCGGCGCGTTTCGCGACGTGATCCGTTCGGAACACTGGGCGCGGTTCGAGCCACGGCTGGTCGAGAACGCTCGTCGCACGCTCGACCTGCTCGATCGATTCGCCGCCAAGGCGACGTTCTTCGTTATGGGTTGGGTCGCCGACAACTATCCTGAAGTCGTGGCCGCGGTTGCCGAGCGAGGTCATGAGATCGCCTCCAGCGGCTATTACCACCGTCGCATTCGCGATCTGACTCCCGCCGAGTTCCGCGCCGACGTGCTTCGTGCACGAGCCGCTATCGAGCGCGTGACCAAGCGAGAAGTGCTGGGTTTCCGCATCGCCGACCAGTGGTTGACCCAACGTGACCTATGGGCGCTGGAAATCCTGGCCGAGGAAGGGTTCCTGTACGATTCCAGCCTGGCTGCCTGGGGCCGCGCCTTTGCCGCGGAACCCTGGCGGCGATTCGCGCATCGCCAGGAGCTGGCGGGCCACACGCTATGGGAGCTGCCACCGGCCACCAGCGATTGGCTGGGCTGGAAATTGCCCATGGCTGGCGGCAACTACTTCCGACAACTTCCCCAGGCCTGGCACCGTCGAGCGTTGGCAACGTGGCATCACCGCCACGCGGCGCCGCTGGTGCTGTATTTTCACGTCTGGGAGCTGGATCCCGAACAGCCTCGCATCAGTGGTGCCTCGCGTTGGGCGCGACTGCGGCATTATCGCAATCTCGACAAAATGCCTGGCCTGTTGGCCGACTGTCTGGGGCGCTATCGGTTTAGCACCGCCGCCGAGTTTTTGAACTTGTCCGCGGGCGATGTGGCTCCCCGGTCGCTCGCCGGCACGGCGGGGCGTCCCATCGTTTCGGAACTCGCTCCATCGACCCCCGCGACCAATCCGGCGTCGGTTGTGGCCCCGACCGAGGCGACGATTGTCGTTCCTTGCTTCAACGAAGAAGCCTCGCTCTCCTACCTGTCCAATACCTTGGAACGTGTGCAAGCGGCCTTTGGCGACGATTTCTCCTTGCGGTTCGTTCTGGTCGACGACGGCAGCGCCGACGGTACCTGGGCTGGCCTCGAGCGGGTGTTTGGCCAGCACCCTGCGGTGCATTTGGTCCGCCATGAGCGAAATCGCGGAATCGCCGCTGCCATTCGGTCGGGCATCGCTGCTGCCGAAACGGAGATCGTTTGCTCTATCGACTGCGATTGCAGCTACGACCCACATGAACTACGGCACATGATTCCGCTGCTGGAACCGGGTGTCGACCTGGTAACCGCCTCGCCCTATCACCCACGTGGCCTGGTGCGCAATGTGGCCCCCTGGCGTCTGGTGCTCTCGCGCGGCGCCTCCTGGCTCTATCGCCGAGCATTGCGCCAGAAACTGTATACTTATACCAGTTGCTGCCGGGTCTACCGGCGAAGCAGTGTCTTAGGGTTACCGCTGTCCGAAGACAGCTTTCTGGGCATTGCCGAACTGGTCTGGCGGCTCGGTGATCGCCCGGGCGCCGTGGTCGAGCATCCGGCCACGCTCGAATCGCGGCTGTTCGGACAATCGAAAATGAAGGTCCTGCACACCATCGGCGGGCACCTGCAATTGCTGCGGCGCATTGCCACGGAGCGCTGGCGAACTTCCCGTGCACTTAGACAAAAATCTGTTCCATCCACGACTTTGACTGCGTCGTCTTCCACGGCGGATTTCGACCAGGCCGCAGGCCAGTCCGAGTCGCATTCACCCCATCCCTGAGTACCTCGACCGTGACGCCTTCCACACGCACGATGCTCGAACCCGTAACTCTTCCCTCCGACCAGGATGCCAGCGGCCGGACGCTGGGCGAGGAAGAAATCTTGCTCGTCTCCCAAGCGATTCGCTCGGGCACGCTCACCAGCACCAAGGGGCCACTGGTCAAACAGCTCGAAGAGCGATTTGCCAAGCTGCTAGGCGCCCAGCATGCCGTGGCGTGCTCTAGCGGCAGCGCGGCCATCCATACCGCCGTCGCGGCGCTCGATCCAGAACCTGGCGACGAATTCATTACGTCGCCAATTACCGATATGGGAGCCCTCACTCCCATCGTATATCAGGGCGCTATTCCGGTATTTGCCGATGTTGATCCACGCACTTGTAACGTAACGGCCGAAACCATCGCCGCGCGGCTAAGCGATCGAACCCGGGCGATCGTAGTCACCCACTTGTTTGGCAATCCCTGCGATATGGGTCCCATCGTGGCGCTGGCGCGAAAACGCGGGGTGCCAATCATCGAAGATTGCGCCCAAGCGTTCCTGGCCGAGTATCAAAGCCGCTACGTCGGCACCCTCGGCACGATCGGCTGTTTCAGTCTGCAACAGGGCAAGCATATCACCACCGGAGAAGGTGGGCTGGTGGTCACCAACGATGCCACCCTGGCTCGCCGTATGTTCCTCTTCGTCAACAAGGCCTGGGGTTACGGCGATCCTCAACCGGACCACTATTTTCTGGCCCTCAATTATCGCTTGACCGAGCTGCAAGGCGCCGTCGCTGTCGCACAATTAGAAAAACTAGCCGGCTGCGTCGAACAAAGAGTCGCCATGGCCAAACTGCTGGCAGACCGCCTGCACGGTCTGCCTGGGGTGGAAACCCCCTTTGTGCATCCGGGTGCGGTGCATACCTATTGGAAGTACTGCTTGCGGATCGATCCCAAACTGGTGTCCGGAGGGGCGGTGGGCCTGGCCAGCCGGCTCAAACAGTTTGGGATCGCCTCTGCCCCCCGGTACATCCAAAAACCGGCCTTTCGATGCCAGATATTCGCGGAACAACGCACCTTTGGTACCAGCCGCTGGCCATTTACCTTGGCTCGACCTGAATCCGTGGACTACTCTGCCCAGCAATTTCCTGGCACATTTACTGCCCTTGAGGGGGTGCTCGTGTTACCTTGGAATGAACGGTACCAACCAGAGCACGTCGCCTATGTGGCTGAAGCCATCCGGCAGAGTGTCGCCAGCGACAACTAGGAATCCGCATCATGCTTGGCAAGAAGGTTCGTTTTGGGTTGATCGGCGCCGGCGCCATTGGACAGACCTACGCCCAGGCTTTTGAGGGGTGCGCAACCGCCCAATTGGTTGCAGTCGCCGACAGTTCGCAGGAGGCCGCTCAACGACTGGCCGCACGCTTGAACTTGCCGGCTTTTGGTTCGCACCGCCAGCTAGCTGATGCGGACACTGTCGATGCCGTGGTGGTCTGCACCCCGCCGGCTACCCACCCGGAAATCTGTATCGACCTGCTTTCCCAGGGCGTGCACGTGCTGTGCGAAAAGCCGATGAGCATCAGCTCTTCGGGCGCGCGCAGCATGGCAGACGCCGCTCGTCGGTCGGGCGCCACCCTGACCATGGCCTCTAAGTTTCGCTATGTCGCCGATGTGGCGGCAGCCAAGGACCTGATCGATGGCGGAGTAATTGGCGAGCCGATCCTGTTCGAAAACGCCTTCACCTCACGCGTCGATATGTCGTGCCGCTGGAACGCGCGCCGCGAAATCAGCGGTGGCGGCGTGCTCATCGACAACGGCACCCACTCGGTCGATCTGATGCGCTATTTCTTGGGCCCCCTGCGCGAATTGCAAGTTGTTGAGGGCCAGCGCACCCAAGGTTTGGCCGTCGAGGAAACCGTTCGCATCATGGTCGTCAGCCAGG
>CAYSXM010000434.1:0-4624 GCA_964434905.1 uncultured Pirellulales bacterium
TGGTGCTGGCCAACGCGCTCGACGCCGCGCTGGGGCGACTCATGGTTCAAGGCACTCTGGCCAGGCTGCTGCGCCGCTGGCACCTGTGGGAAATCGACCAGCGCGACCTGGCGCATGGCCCGCAGCGGGCCCAGGAACTAACTGGCTTGGGGTTTTCGGCCACGGGTACACCGCTGCCGACACCGGTTAGCCAAGAGCCGGCTATCGATCCGGCGGTTGTGGCGTCGACCGAGTGGACCTGGCGCGACTACCTGCCGTTGCTGATGCGCGCGGCGGCGGCCACCGTGGCGCTGTCGACGGCCAGCATGTGCTTGGCCGTTTTGTTGGGCTTGTTGGTGTGCCTGGCGCGGCTCTACGGACCCGCTCCGCTACGAGGCCTGGCGTTGGCCTATGTCGAGTTTTTTCGCGGTGTGCCGCTGCTGCTCCTGTTGTTCTTTTTATATTTTGGTCTGGCCAGCTACGGCGTACAGTTCCCGGCCTGGGTGACGGCCGTGCTGGGTTTCGGACTGACCTATGCGGCGTACGAGGCGGAGATCTATCGCAGCGCGCTGCTGTCGGTGCCGCGCGGCCAATGGGAGGCCGCCTGGGCACTGGGCATGGGCGAAAGCACGGCCTTTCGCCGAGTCATCTTTCCGCAGGCAATTCGCACCGCGCTGGCGCCGATGACCAACGACTTTGTGGCGCTGTTCAAAGATACCAGCCTGGTCAGCGTGATCGCGGTTCGCGAGTTGACCAAGGAATACTTGATCCTGTCTCGCTCGAGTCTGAAGTTTGTCGAACTCGGGTTGGCCACGGCGACGATTTACCTGCTGATGTCGATTCCCTTGGGTTACCTTTCGCGCCGACTGGAACGCCGGTGGGGGTCGATATGATCGTCGACGAACAGCCGCCTGCCGCGCCGTTTTTGGAAATCATGTCGGTGGGCAAGCAATTCGCTGGCCGCCCGGTGCTTCGCGGATTGTCGTTTACCGTGGCCGCTGGCGAAACGGTGGCACTGATCGGGCCCAGCGGCGGTGGCAAGTCGACCCTGCTGCGCTGCATCAACGGCCTTGCTCCGTTCGATGCCGGCGAAGTGCGGGTGGGCTCGCTTCGGCTGGGTCCGCAACCTTCGCCCCGCGCCGCGCTACGCGCAGCGCGCGAGGTCCGTCGCGATGTGGGCCTGGTGTTTCAAGATTTCCAGTTGTTCCCTCACTTGCGTGCCTGGGAAAACGTCGCTGCTGGTCCAGCCGCCGTACGCCGCGAGCCACTCGAGCGCGCTCGTCAACAGTCCCTGACGCTGCTCGATCGCGTAGGGTTGGCCGATCGCTTCGAACACTATCCCCGACAACTATCCGGTGGGCAGCAACAGCGGGTGGCCATTGCCCGGGCGCTCGCACTCGAGCCGCGCGCCTTGCTCTGCGATGAAATTACCAGCGCCCTCGATCCCGAGCTCAAGGGCGAGGTGCTGGCCGTGCTGGAAGACTTGCGCAGCGACGGCTTGACATTGTTGATGGTCACCCACGAAATCGGTTTCGCGCGCCGCGCGGCCGACCGCGTGCTGATGCTGGCCGATGGCCAGGTGGTCGAGGCGGGCCCCGCGGCCCAGGTGATCGACACGCCACGAGAAGATCGCACACGCCGATTCTTGGCGCGCGTTCTGGGCTGACCGACCATGCGCCCCAGCGCGGGTTCCGGGGTTGTAGACTCTGCGGCCGGGGCGATTCCCGTCGCCTGTGCTGTTTTTTCCGACGGATGTGTCGGCATGCGCGGTGCGTTCGCACCCTGCCTGGCCCGTCGGTTGCCGATCCGCTGGCAAAGTGGCCCAGCTACAGGCCCAGGGTGGTCGATACCGGCAACGTGGGCCATGCTGCGCGCCGAGGCCGAGAACTTTCGCCTCACGAACTGAATCGAGGTCAATCCATGCGGTTGCGTCAGAAAACTGGCCCCTGGGCCATCCGTCGCCGCTATGGGTCGTTCGGCGTGGCGGCAGCCGTTGCGATCATGGCCAGCGCGGCCCAGGCGCGAACGCTGTATGTGAACAACGTGACCGGAGACGATCGCGCGGTGGGCAACCGCCCTGCCGAGGCGCTGGGCGTCGAGGGGCCTGTTCGAACCATCGGCAAGGCCTTGCGCTTGGCCGGGCCGGGCGACCGTGTGGTGGTGGCCAACACCGGAATTCCTTACGAGGAATCGCTCACGCTCAGCGGGTGGCAGCACCGCGGAGACGGGGTCCACCCCTTTGTGCTCGACGGACAGGGCGCCGTGCTCGATGGCACAGGCCCGATCCCCTCCGAGGTTTGGCAACCAGTCGCCGGCACCGTGTTTCGGTACCGTCCGACAGGTCGCACGCACTGGCAATTGTTCGCCGGGGGACAACCCTTGGTGCGGCGCCCGGCCGACCTGCTAGTTCCCGATCCGCCCACCCTGACCGAGAACGAGTGGTGTCTGCATCGGGGCTTTGTTTATTTTCGTGCGGCGCCGGCGCGCTATGTGTCCGATTACCACACGCGGCACTCGATCCGCGAGGTCGGCATCACCTTGTGCGAGGTGCGCGACGTCGTCGTGCAAGATCTGGTCGTGCAGGGGTTCCGCCTCGACGGAATCAATGCCAAGAACGATGCCCGACGTGTGGTTCTGGCGGGGCTTACCTGCCGAGGAAACGGGCGCGGCGGAGTGGCCGTCGAGGGAAGTTCCCAAGTGGCGCTAGGTGCCAGCCTGATTGGCGACAATGCCACGGCCCAGGTACTGGTGAGCGGACCCGCGCGAGTGACCATTGAACGGTGCGAGTTGCTCGAACGATCGGCCCCGGCGGTCGTGGAAACCGGCGAGTACCGTGTGACACGCGATGGCCAAGAGGTGCCCCGCGCCGGAGGCGATCCTTGAGTGCGCGTTCGTCCGCCGTGCGCTGGTCTGTTGTGGCCATGGACGCCGCGCGGCTTGACCCTGTTTGGTCACCAGCGCTATAATCCCCGCCCAACGGGGTCCTGTCCCCGACTTCGGGCGCGGCGACGCGCCCTTTTTTCTTTTTAGTTGGGCCCCGCATGAAGATTCACGAGTACCAGGCCAAAGAGATCTTGCGGCGCGCCGGGGTGCCGGTGCCGTTAGGAGTGGTTGCCCATTCCCCGGAAGAGGCGGCGGCCGCGTTCGACCAGTTGGGGGGGCCACTCGCCGTCGTCAAAGCTCAGATTCACGCCGGCGGTCGGGGGAAGGGCACGATCCAATCGCGCCCCAGCCAGCGCGGCGTGCAACTGGTCAAAAGCGCCGCCGAAGCCGCCCAGGTGGCGGGCAACCTCTTGGGACAGTCGCTGGTGACCATCCAAACCGGCGCTGCCGGCCAGACGGTGCGGCAGGTGCTGGTGGAGGCGGGCTGCGACATCGCTCGCGAGTTGTACCTGGGCATCGTCGTCGATCGCGCGGTGGCGAGACCCGTGCTGATGGCGTCGAGCGCCGGAGGAGTGAACATCGAGGAAGTCGCCGCGCACACGCCCGAACTCATCTTCAAAGAGCCGTTCCACCCCGCCGAGGGATTGCAACCGTATCAGGTGCGCAAGCTCGCCCAGAAGCTGGGGCTGTCCGGTGCCAGCGCGCGCGCCGCCGACGGATTCATGCGCGGGCTTTGCCGCGTGTTTGTCGATTGCGATTCGAGCTTGGCGGAAATCAATCCGCTGGTGGTGACCGGCGCGGGCCAATTGATGGCCCTCGATGCCAAGCTGACCTTCGACGACAACGCCTTGTTTCGCCATCCCGACCTGGCTGGGCTTCGCGATCTGGCCGAGGAAGAACCGGCCGAGGTCCGCGCCGGAAAAGCCGGATTGAGCTACGTGAAGCTCGAGGGCAACATCGGTTGCCTGGTCAATGGGGCCGGGCTGGCCATGAGCACTATGGACCTGATCAAGTTGCACGGCGGCGAACCGGCGAACTTTCTCGACGTGGGGGGCGGCGCCAATGTCGAACAGGTTACCGAGGCGTTTCGCATCTTGCTTTCGGACAAGAACGTCAAGGCGGTACTCGTCAACATTTTCGGCGGCATCATGCGTTGCACCACCATTGCCTCGGCCATTCTCGAAGCCTATCAGACGGTCGGCTTCAACGTGCCCCTGGTCGTGCGACTCGAGGGAACCGAAGTTGAACAAGGGCGTGGTCTATTGGCCGCGAGCCCCTTGGATATCATCGCCGCGACCGACCTGACCGATGCCGCGCGCAAGGTCGTGGCAGCGGCCACCCCGGCCTAAGAGCTTTTCCGCCGCGCGACGTGCCTTCTGCCCTGCCCCTTTCCCGATTGCCCTCACGGACGCCCGATATGAGCATTCTGATCGACAAGCACACCCGCGTCATTTGCCAGGGAATCACCGGCAAGGTGGGGCAGTTCCACACCAAGGGATGCCGTGAATATGGCACGCAGATGGTGGGCGGGGTCACGCCGGGCAAAAGCGGCGAAATGATCGAAGGCTTGCCCGTCTTCGATACCGTGGTCGAGGCGGTGGAAAAAACCGGCGCCGACGCCACGATGATTTTCGTGCCGCCGGCCTTTACCGCCGACGCGATTCTCGAAGCGGCCGATGCCGGAATTCGCACCGTGAACGCCATCACCGAAGGCGTGCCGGTTCTCGACATGGTGCGCGTCTACCACACCTTGGTGTGGAAC
>CAYSXM010000435.1:0-4620 GCA_964434905.1 uncultured Pirellulales bacterium
TTCAGCGCACATCGAATGGTTATGGACTACGTGCGCTGTAGCTACCTGCCCGCCGCCGGTGGCCAAAGCTGCGAGATGAACATGCGCTAGCGGGCTGGCGAAGCAACCGACCCACCGCCGCACGCTCGCCCCGCCAGAACTCAGCCGCCGCAGCCGCGTTGAAACTGAGGCCGCCCGGCGAAACTGCGCCCCCCCCTGTCGACACCCTCGGGCAGGACACGACGCCTGATTCAACTCTTGCCCCCACCACCTACCGCGCCCGCACATCCGCGCCGCCGACCACGAGCACGCGCTCCGTCGGCCGATCACTGGGGCTGGCGTCGGCCTCGGTCCAGGTGACCGGGGCCGCGCTATCCTCAGTGGTCGAGCTAGCGCGCAGCTCGCACCGCTCGCCCGGCCCCCACAGGCCGGTGCTCCACGTGTAGCGGCAGCCGCCACCGCCAGTGGCCAAAGCACTGGCGGAGCCAGTGGCACCCAGCGGCAAGAGCGGCGCCGTATCCAGCACATCGAGCGCGCGGGCCACGGCATCTAGCCGCGCCACGGCATTAGGGTGCGTGCCCAGCCCGGTCGCCGCCAGTTTCTCTCGCGCGGCCAGCAGCCACCGCAGCCGAGCAGCCTGGCCGTCGGTCCAGCCCCAGGCGTTGCCGGTCATCGGCCGCCGCTGATCGCAGCCCGTCGAATTATCGCTACCCGTGGTGCTCAGCAGATATTGATTGCTGCGGAACGTGTTGCCGTCGATCACGTCGAGGCACGGCACGCCGGGCCCCACCGGCAGGCCATAATCGGCCAACTGCTGGCCATCGGGATTGGCCCAAAATCCCTGCCCCTCTAGGCTGACCGCGCGGCAACGGATTTTTTCATTGCCGCCTGGTAAGCGGATCGACTCGAACACATTGCCACGCACCGTCTGGTACTGCTCGGCCAGCGGCGGGCCGCCGGCGATCGCGGCCGGGCGAGTCGACAAGAACAGCGCGGCCGCCTGGCAGTAGTCGCCGCCGCCAACACTTAGCACGTGATTTTGCTCGACGATGCAGCCGTGCGCATGATTCCGCGCGCTCGGCCCATAATGCCTGATCCGCACGCCAGGCCCGTCGAGGCTCAAGGGATCGCCAAATTCAGCGTTCGGCCGATCCCAGGCCAGCACCACATTGCGCCGCAACTCGCAGCGCGGCGACTCGAAGATCACCCCGCGCCCCGCCGTGGGCGAGGCCAGCACGCAATCCTCGACGATCCCCTGGCTGACTGCGTAGCCGTTCGTGGCGAACTGATCGACCGACACCAGCGACCGCCGCACGCTCGACCGACCGCCCACCGTCTGGTGATTGTGCGCCGCCACAATGCCCGAGTTGCCGCCGATCAACACGCACTGGTCGACCGCCAGAGACGCCTGGGGGCACCACACGTTGGCCGGCCGCGAATGCCGATCGGCCGTGCTCGTCTGCTGGCACACCGCCAGCACGCGCACCAACGACACCTGGCCGTACGGGATGCGCACGCACGCCGCGTCGCGCCCTCGGGCCGACAGCACCACATCGGCCAGCGACACGGCCAGCCCGTCGCGGCCGCGCGGCACGAACACCGCGTGGCAATTTTCGACCGCCCCGCCGCTCGTTGGCGACTGGGCCCGTGGTGGCCAAATCTCCACGCCGCTCGCCGGCGGCGCGAGAATCCAGCCCGGGCCGATTACCTCGATGCGTCCCACCTGGTAGCTATCGCTGCGCAGGCCGCAGCTATCACTCTGGCCGGCCGTGCCGTAATAGATCGTGTGGCCGGCCAGGCGAATCGTGCAATCGCCAGTGACACGGAGCGCATCCCCAGCAAACCGATAGTCAGCGGCCAGCGTGTAGTCGCCAGCCACCTCGATTGGCTCAGCCAGCGCCGTGCATTCGGCCAACGGCCTGGCCGCCGGGCCAACCGCTGGCTGGTCGGGCGTCGGCGGATCAGGCGTCGGGTCTGGGCTAGGACTCGGCTGCGGACCGGGCTGCGGCGGCGGATGTGGCCCCTCGAGCGCCGCAAGGCGCGCCTCAATAGCCGCCAGCCTAGTCTCATGCTCGAGCGTGATACGTGTCTCGATAGCCGCCAGCCTAGTCTCATGCTCGAGCATGATACGTGTCTCAATAGCGGCCAGCCTGGGGACCAGGTCGCAGGCCAGATCGCCGGCTCGGACCTCGAGCGCGGCCAGCCGAGTGTCAGTCGCGCGCTGCCAGTCGCCGAGGCCCGATCGCCACGGGTCAATGCTGGCCCGCCAGGCCTCGAGCGCCTCGATCCGCTCGCGCTGCGTGGCCGGGTTGGCGCTGGCCCGAGCTACCGGCAGCGCGTCGGCCGAGGTGGCCGCTGGCCGGGCAACTCTATCAGCGGATGATAGACTTACCGCCGCCGGCGCCGCCGCACCATCGAAAAGCACCGGCGGACCCTGGGCCTGGGCTGCACTGCCCGAGCACAACAGCGCGGCTGCGGCCAGCAACAATCCACGGGCAATCGTGATACTAGTGGCCGTGATTGAGCGTTTGTTGCCGGTCGACGGTGGAGCTGCAAATGGCGCTGCCCAAGTTGGCGCTGCGGCAAAAAAAACTGCGCAATCTGTGGAATCTGCGGAAAAATCTTCCGAGCAATCTGCGAAAAAATCTGCTATCAAAACCGAGGAATCTACGGCCGCCAGTCGCGCCGCGATCGCCGCAACGCGCCCCTCGATCTCGCGCAGCCGCCGGTCGATCTCGTTGGCCAGGTCGATGATCGCATTAGCCCACGCCGTGGCGTGCGCCTCGAGCGCTTCGATTCGGTCGCGGTCCATCGTCTCACCTCCCTATCTCACTCGCCAATTCCGCCAAGTACCCCAGGCATTCCGCCTCACGCTCAAAACCCGGCACGCGATGGTTGTCGCTCGCCGGCAGTCGCCACTTGCACCCGTTACGGTGCTGGAACAACCGCTCGCCCGCCAGGTCGTGCTGGCACATCGTGCCTGGCAGCGAGTGAATCCGCCTCGCCGGCATGGCGAAATCCAACCCCAATCGCCGTAGCGCCAGGTGCCAGGTGTCTTTGTCGCCCAGGTTGTGATTGTAGTAGAACAGGCTCTGCGCGTTGTACCAATTGGCCAACAGCACGGCCGGCCACACCCGGCGTTTATGAATCAGCAGTTGCCCCGTTTCATGCTCCGGCTCGTCGCGATATTCGACGTCGCCGAACACCCGCCAGGCGCTGCGGGTGTGGGCCAGGTTGCCAAAGTCTGGCCAGCAGATCGCGCCCAGCTCGACATAGGCCGGATCGTCGAACAGAAACGTCGGGTCGCGCACCGGCACGTTGTCCGCGTCGAGAAATAGCACTTCCTCGAACGGCGAATGGCAGATCGCGAACGGCTTGACCTCGTAGCCGTTCAGCCGAGGGTGCCGGGCACAGCGATCCCGCACCGCGTGGGCGTCGACAAACTCGACCCCCAGCGGCCCGAAGGCCCGCATCAACCGCAGGTCGCGCTCGCGTTCGCCCAGGTACCAGGCCTGGATCGGCAGCGTGCAACCCAGATCGCGTAACGACCGCACCAACACATAGGCGTTGGTCAAGTACCGCTCGCCGCCGGCACAGGTCACAATACCGCGGCCGCCGAAACCGCCCGGGTAGGGCGGCAGCGCCTCGACCACCTGGTCCACCAGTCGCGGAGCACTCTCGACAGTCAGCGGCTCGGGCAGGTCTAACAACGGCAGCCACTCGGTTTCTTCCGCAGATTGCCCCGTAGTTTCGTCCGCAGATTTTTCCGCAGATTGCACAGATTGCGCAGATTTTTTTGCCGCAGCGCCAACCTGGGCAACTCCATTCTCGACCGGCAATAAACGCTCGATCACGGCCACCACCTCGGCCGGACTAATCATCTGCATGCACTGCCCCACGCCCCGCGCTCGGCCGGGGCCGGCCGGTACCGGGTGGACGCATTCGGCCAGCGTGCTCCGCCAGCAAGCCCCCTCGCGGCAGCAGTCGAGCCCGCTGCCAATGGTGTGCAGCGTCGCTTGCCGAGGGTACGTCACCCACGGCACCGGCTCTCGTCCCCCGACCAGACAGACATACGGCCGCTGCCACGCCGCACACAAATGCTGCAAAAATGTGACCGGCCCCAACCCGCCGGCCGCGTGGTAGACCAACCGCACCAGCTCGCGGGTACTGGTCTGCCCCACCAGGTCGGTCACGCCGGCCAGCTTGGGGTGGTCGTGGTGCTGCTGACCCACCTGCACGAAATGCACCCGGCCACGCAGCCGGTCGACCACCTCTTGATAGTGTTCGACCGGCCACTGCTTGAGCGGGTAGTCGGCCTTGACCCCGGCGTTGACCAGCCAATATTCCGGCCCGATCGGGCGTGGCAGGGCCTGCTCCTGGTCGCTCAGGTACAGCCGCGGGCGGTTCGTGGTCAGCCCCAGCGGCCGCCCCAACTGCTGCCCCAGGTACTCGGTGTAGCCCGCCAGGAACGGGGCCAGCGTCTGGTTCGACCGCTGCACACTGGGGTAGTGCAGCCGGATCGAACGCAAGTTCGAACATGCTTCGGCCGCTTCGCGCTCGATCTGTTCGATCGGCACCACCCAGGGGTTCGCATCGAACAGCGCCGGGCAAGGGGTCTGGACCGCCACGCGGTACTGGCCG